>NZ_JAAHIE010000779.1:0-2887 GCF_010671945.1 Moorena sp. SIO4E2 | reverse complement strand
TGAGTCCTTGGCGGAAAGTTGTAACCACTTCCACACACTGTCAGTGAACATTATAGTGTGTGGTTTTTTGAGTTCATCGTAATAGACAGGAACTCCCCTCATCTTTTTCTTTGAGTTTTTCTGGTTTTGAATTGACATATTTAGACCCTACGTATAGACTAGACATATGGTAACAAAAGAGGTCGAGGTTATCAATGTATAAGACGATACCAGTAAAAGCTGTTTTTTCAGATGAAGAAAAAGCGTTTTGGGAATTTCAATGCCAGCAAGCTAATAGCTTATTTAACTGCGCTATTTATTACGCAAAACAGAAACACTATAAATGGCTAGAAGAGCAGCAGGCTTATACAACTTATTGGCGAGAAGACGAACTAAAGGCAGGTTGGACGACCTACAAATGTGGGGTTAAATACCCTGAGATAGATAAAGCTTTAAAAATGTCGCCTCACTACAAAGCTATGGCTGCCCAATCTGCTCAGCAGACTCTTAAAACTGTAGGAGAGGCGATCGCAAGCTATAACCAGTTAGTTGGATTATATTACAAAGGAGAAGTTGACAAACCTAGATTTCCTCGTTACAGAAAATCCGGTGGATTAGCTTCTGTTACTTTCCCTAGGCAGGCGCTCACTTATAAGCAGGGTTTGTTTTATCCTTCAGTTAGCAAAGAAAGTAAGCCAGAACTGCTAACTCAAATAACCTTAGATCCTCCGGACTTTATAGATCCGGATTGGGTTAAAGAGGTCGCAGTTCGCCCCTGTTATGGACAGCTGTGGATCGACTGGATCATAGAGGATGGGAAGCAGCCACTAGCTACTAATCCAGATCTCAATTACTCCCAAGCCTTGGGTATAGATCATGGTGGAGATAATTGGCTGACCTGCGTTTCGACCTTAGGGAAGAGCTTCATTGTAGATGGAAAGAAGCTCAAGGCTATGAATCAAGGCTATTCCCGATTAGTAGCGAAACATAAAACTGGAAAACCAGAAAAATACTGGAATTCAACCCTAGACAGAATCCAGTTGAAGCGAAACAATCAAATGAGGGACGCAGTCAACAAAGCTGCCCGATTTATTATTAATCGCTGCTTGAACGACGGAATAGGAAACATAGTAATAGGTTGGAACGAAGGCCAAAAGAGCCGTTCCAATATGGGGAGAAAAGGTAATCAAAAGTTTGTAGTTATTCCCACTAAACGACTAATAGAAAGGCTTAAGCAACTTTGTCTCGAATATGGAATAAAGCTCATAATCACAGAAGAGTCATACACTAGTAAAGCGTCTTTCTTGGATGACGACTCCTTACCGAAATTAGGTGCAAAACCCGTTCGCGTAGCGTCGGCTTTGCCGAAAGGATGGAGGCCATCTGGCAAAAGAGTTAGGCGCGGACTTTATCAGACTGCTTCAGGAATGTTGATCAACGCCGATTGTAACGGCGCTGGTAACATCCTCAGAAAAGTAACCACACAGCCATTCGACCTGGCTAAGGTGGCTAGGGGAGCATTGACACTCCCGCACCGATACGATTTATTCAGTCACTTGTCTAAATCATATCGATATAAGGGTGGAGCGGTACGGGTTCACCCTACCGCGTAACATCCTTTAAGAATCCCCCGTGCTTTAGCCGGGGGAGATGTCAAGGTGGCTGATTAATATCTACCAATATTTAAAGTAGTTACCATCAGTATTAACATCCGGTGCCCAAACTATTCTTTTTATTCCCAAGTTCCATACAGCGTAAACGCATCTAATGGTGAAATGCCTACTCGATATGAAACTAATACGATAAGTAATTTTGCTTATTAATTTTGTAATCTTGTCTGAGTAAGGCTTCTATAGTTTAGATGTTTTTGCCCTGAATTTCCATAGGAAAGTAAATTTTCAAAAATCTTAAAGCTAGTTGAATCTACCATTCAATGACGCAATCACTAAGAGGTTGTCTGAGAAGTCTCATTTGCTACATCCAAGCCCCCGTTGTTCCCCCAAGCGAGGGATTGCTCGCTTGGGGTACTTTTAGCAGCAAATTGATTCTTGTTCCCCCCAAGCGAGGGATTGCTCGCTAGGGCGGCTAGGGGGGCAAAATTCAGTATAAAAAAACTTTTCAGATATCCTCTAAGATCGAGATTAGAGGCAAACAACTGCTCAGCAATACTAATCACCTCTTCAAGGAGGCTTTAAATGATTAAACTATCGACACCCTTTACCATGATCGCCCTTACCAGCGCTTCTATTTGCTATAAACTGTTGCGCGTGTGCCGTACTTTTCCAAAAATATAACAATTTTAAATGAACAAGACTTGAGATTTTGACGTACCAGTTGAGGCTCTTCTTATCTGCAACTGATAGGACCTCAAGTAGCATCTCAAGTAGCTTTTAAGCTGATAGCTGATAGCTTAAGCTAATTGCTAAATAATAAATTAACGACAAAGGTATCAATTAATAATCAATGTGGCAGATAGCATAGTGTCACAGTTATTCCTATCAAACAACAGAGGTTTATAGGAAAATATAAGTAAGTACTGTAATTGTTTAGAGTTTACTCGTACTCAAATAGGGAGGAAATAGTAACAACTAGTCTTAGGAGGGTTTTGCAATGGTGCGACAAGGTCTTAGAGGAGTCATAGCTTTAATAGTAGCCCTCTGTTCTATGCCCGTTTTATCCCAGACAGCGAATTTTGCTTCTTTAAACTTATCACCGGGTTTTTCCCCAAGTCAGGGAGAAGTCAGTGGTCACACCGGTGGTGCTTACTCGTTGTCATCGATTGCAAATAGCGATCGCAACAATGATCCCTGTATTGGTTTTGGAGACCCTACTCCAGATCACCTGATGGTTTTGGAGGCAGATTTACCCAGTTTAACTATAGGGGTCAACACAGAGGGAAAGGATACCA
>NZ_JAAHIE010000778.1:0-2887 GCF_010671945.1 Moorena sp. SIO4E2 | reverse complement strand
GACATCCTATGGCACCAACAACCAGCAGAAAACTCTCTTCAACCGCACTCGTGCCAGTTTACAGCAAGCCTTGTCCTGGTACACCAATTTTCATCGTTCCCAGGGGAATCCTGCTGATGTGGAAATGGAAGCCTTGCTGCAAACTGAATTAGAGGTTTTGCAATCTAGCCTAGACAAACTTGACCAAGGATTGATTCGCATTGCCGCTTTTGGTTTGGTTAGTCGTGGTAAGTCAGCGGTAATTAATGCTTTGCTGGGACAAAAAATTCTTAAAACTGGTCCGATTCACGGTGTCACTCAATGGCCCAAGTCGGTACGGTGGACACCTAGCTCCGAAAGTGAAGTCCTCTTCGAGTTGATTGATACGCCAGGATTGGACGAAATCCATGGAGAAGTAAAGGCGCAGATGGCGCGGGAGGTGGTATCCCAAGCCGATTTAATTTTATTTGTCGTGGCTGGTGATATCACTCGCACTGAATATCAAGCTCTTTGTGAACTGCGGCAAAGTCAAAAGCCTCTAATCTTGGTATTTAACAAAATTGACCTCTATCCAGAACAAGACCGGGAGGCAATTTATCAACAGTTGCAAAAACTCAGTACCGGTAGCCCCAAGGATCGGCGTTTACAAAAGATGTTGTCAGCGGATGAAATTGTCCTAGTGGCAGCAGAACCAGCTTCTATGGAAGTACGGGTGGAGTGGCCTGATGGTAGAGTGACCTATGAATGGGAAACTCCACCTCCGAATGTGGATCAGCTTAAACAGAAAATTTTCAGTCTACTTAACCGAGAAGGGCGATCACTTTTAGCCCTCAACGCTCTATTTCAAGCCCGCAATACTCAGAATACTATTGCCAAAAAAGCCATTGAGTTACACAAAACGGAAGCAGAAGACTTAATCTGGCAGTTTGCCAAGTATAAAGCACTAGCAGTCGCCCTCAATCCGATTGGAATTTTAGATGTGTTAGGGGGTACTCTGACTGACTTGGTGATGATTCGTTCTCTAGCGCGGCTGTATGGTCTACCTATGACTAGCTATGAAGCAGGTAAGCTATGGCAAAAGATTTTGATCAGTTCTGGAGGGTTACTGCTAGGTGAACTGGGTACCAGTGTGCTTTTTGGTGTAGGTAAGAGTGCCTCAGTGGTTATCGGTCCGAGTGGCTTGGGTGCCTTTGCTGGGGCAGCAATTACCCAAGCTGGAATTGCAGGTTATGGGGCGTATGCTGTTGGTCAAGCGGCACAGGTTTATCTCGAACAAGGTTGCTCTTTCGGACCACTAGGAGCAAGTACCGTCATTAAAGAAATTCTAGACCGGGTGGAGTCGGACACTATTCTTTTCCGTCTGCGGCAAGAATTGGAAAGACAGCTAGTAGAGTGATAAGACTTAATTCCTTAATTTTCCATAATTTTACCTAAATTTTATACCTGACAAGTTTTTTACCGGAGTCGTAGATTGGGAATGTGTAGATATTCTGTAGATATTCAACAGAGAAAAATCACTGCCAGCCCATCGGGATTCAGGAGAACACTCATGTTCCAAAGACTAATTCAAGCCGCCATGCTCACTTTATTGCTTCACCTAATTGCAAACCTCACACAACCAGACACTCAGCAGCCTGCCAATTTGTCACCCTCAGACGTGAAACTTGTCTATGTCTTGAGCTAGACCATCGGTTGGTGTTCCAAACCGATTTTTCTGGGGGTTGTGGGCTGGTTAATTATCCATAGTTAATTGTCCATGGTTCATTAGTTTTGATTAGTACTGTTGCTATGAACTATGAACCATGAATCTTAGAGGAGACTAAAGATGGTTAACCAAATGCATTATCCCAAACATAATCGATCAAGGTTTTAGCCTCCTGTAGGGGTAAGACTTGACAACGACCTTGGTGATCATAGGTCAGCAGAGGGATTGGACATCTACTCCCTTGTTCTAGGTTATCCTTTACAATTTTGCCCTCTATTTCTTCGAGGTTACGCAGGCAATTATTGATATCAAAGTCAATTTTGGTGTCAAATTTATCATCCATCCATGCTTCAATGTGGTTATCCAACTCTTTAGGGTTAAGTAGCTTTTTACTAGTTAATAAATGATAATAAACTAGAATAATCTCCTTACATTCTTCTTCTTCAGCGTCATCAATCAAAGACTTAAACACACCAGCATTAATGGCCAAATTTTTGAAGAAAAGGGTCTCGGTAACACTTTTTTGAAATTTAATCTGCTTATTTTGATAACTTGTGTACTGTTTAAATGCAAATCCGCCGAAGGCGATCACCACAGATAAAGTAGTGAGCAGTACAGCCATAATATCATGGGATTTTTCCTGGTCAATTCTGAAGCTTTCCACTCCCATAGCGAACAAAATTATTCCCAGGATAAAGATAAGTTGGGGTAGAACTTTGACCAGAAGAGGAATGGCAGCTCCAATGGCAGGTAAACCAAATAATAGGCGGTCTTTCCAGGTCATTCCTATTTTAACATTTGGAAATAAGAATTCTAGATCAAATTTGGGAATATTGCCATAGAGATAAACATACATTTTACCAGGAATAAAGTTTAGATTTTCCAGTTTTTTAGATTTTTTTGATTCAAAATAAGATTTATCTTTGAATTTAATCAATAAAACTACTCGTTCATAGATTTCAATGTTTTGTTCAGTTGGTTTTAAAAGTTTGTTCAAAAAATAAATTTTAGATTTGTCTCCTCTACCATAGCAAACTAGTCTGGGGGGGCGACAAGCGGCCTGTAACCCTTGATATATATTAAATTGAGCGAATTATGGTAAAAAAAGATAGGTCATAAATTGTCAATACGACCTACCAATCGAGAATGAGACAAGAATTATATCAAAAACATCTAAAAAATCTACTTTCCGAATCTCAATTA
>NZ_JAAHIE010000777.1:0-2891 GCF_010671945.1 Moorena sp. SIO4E2 | reverse complement strand
ATTTTCGCCCTCCGATACTCTCAGCGGTGCGACCCCGGTCGGGTTTCCCGACAAGCGTGAATGCGCACCAAGAGAAATTATTTTCTTTTCTTTGTCAGACGCGCAAACGGTTTTACTCACCGACAATAAGTAACCTCTTAATTTTAACCAATCCCCATCAGTGTACGCAATCCCCACCCGTACGCCATCGATGATGCGATCGCACTCACCACCTCAATTCAATCGTAGGTTGGGTATAGGAACGGAAACCCAACAACATCAGACCGCCACACCAATTAAATTGTAGGTTCTATTTTGTTAGAGCAGATACCCGGCTCTGGAGGAGAAGACGTTGTGTTGAGGGGAATTATGTTGGGTTTCATTCTTCAACCCAACCTACATCAGCGATCACACCTAGCTTCCTGAAGTGTTTGATGCACGATGAAAAAACTCGCTACAATAACCGCAGTATCTAGCCAGTAGCCATTGAACATGACAACTCAACAAATCACGATCGATCTGCTGCCGTCCCATCTTCCACCAACTGGCACGAATTGCCAAAGCTACGCAGCAAAGTGTAGAGACACTTGCAGCTGCATTGTGTAGTTAGCAATTTGCCACCTTCGGTTGATAATGCACCTTTAGAAATGCAAGCAGAGTTATTACAGCTTCAGATACTAGATACTGAACAGCTACTCACCATTGCTCAAGCAGAAATAGACCCTGATCAGCATCATCGCTGTGTTGAGTTGCTAGACAAACATCAGGATGAGAAACTGACACCGGAGGAACGGCTCGAACTCGCCGAGTTGCGACAAGCAGCCGATCGTCTCATGCTGCGGAAAGCTTATGCCTGGTCTGTTCTACGTTGGAAAGGGCATCGGATTCCTGCACTTATTGATTTACCTGTGATTCTATGACCATATCTGTTGAATTACGACGGCGCGTAATTCAAGAAGCCAATTTTCGCTGTGAATATTGTAAAACCTCTTCCCAGTTGACTGGTACACCACTAGTCATGGAGCACATCTGGCCTCGCTCACAACGTGGAACAGACAATCGAGAAAATTTAGCTGCTTCCTGTTATCGCTGTAATGAATTCAAAGGGAGCAAAATCTACGCAGTTGATCCACAGACAGGGCAGTATGTTGCACTCTATAATCCACGAAATCAATTTTGGGAACGACCATTTCATTTGGAACAATGGTGGAACTCATATTGCTGGAATAACACCAGTGGGCCGAGCAACAGTATAGCGTTTTTCAATTAGGTGAGGTACAAGTTTTTGGGTTTTAGGGAACAGCGGATCTGGGAACAGGGAACAGAGAAGAGGCAAGAGGCAAGAGGCAAGAGGCAAGAGGGAAAAAATCTTGTGTACCTCATTATTCAAGCGCTGCGCTTGAACAATGAGAATCTGGTTGAAGCAAGAGCAATTTGGATTGAAGTAGGCACCGCATCCACCTAATGAGTAGGTTTCAGATTGAGCATTGATGGAAATATTGATCGCGATCGACCGATATTGGCCAACAACAATGCTTACCAATTCAAACCTATAATGGTGGGCACTTGTGTTTGTAAATCTAAGATTTTATCACAGATGATCGCACAAGTGCCCACCCTACATATTTATCTAATGACCCGATTTATCCACGACCAATTTGCCAAAGATTATTTAGAAGAATTGTTATCACAATTTGGAGAATGTCAGGCTCCCCTAGAAATCCGCAGCGAAATCCGACAAGTCGATGTATTTTTTGCCCCGGCCAATCAAGCACAAACTTCCCCAGAAGCCTTAGGATTATTAGGGAAATTAGCTACAACGCCTTGTTTGTTTGAACCCTTTAGAAATCCGGTTACTATTAACGAAATTCGGACTTGCCTCCTGAAATTATTAGAGGTACACACAGATTTTATTCGTCAAGGGAATCGAGAGAATACTCGCCTCAATGAAGAGAATTACCCAAAATTATGGATTTTGACCCCGACAGCATCATCTGCAATATTAGAAGGCTTTGGTGCTAAGAGTGATCCGGACCATTGGGGTGAGGGGATTTATTTGTTACCCTCTTTCCTAAGGACTGGATTAGTCGTAATACATAAATTACCAAAGACCTTAGACACACTATGGTTGAGAATGTTAGGCAGAGGCAGGGTCCAACAACAGGCCATTGATGAATTAGAAGCACTGCCAGAAACAAATCAATTTCGGGAAAATACTTTATTGTTGTTATCTTCTCTGCGTAGTAACTTGGAAGTAAGTACAGAATTAGAACAGCAAGACAGGGAGTTAATTATGCGGTTATCACCACTTTTATTAGAAAAATTAGAAGCTGCTACTCAGTCAGGTATAGAGCAGGGTATACAACAAGGTATGCAGCAGGGTCTGAGGATGGAGCGCACTGCGATTATCGAAAACTTGTTGAGAGTTCGGTTTAATTCTATTGATGACCAACTTAGAGGTATTATTGAACCAATGCTGTCCTTATCTAATCAAGAATTTTCCGCTTTAATTTTACAGTTATCTCAGCTATCCCGTGAGGAATTATTAGCAAGATTCAGGGATTAATTCAAAGTTAAAAATGAAAATTTAACTTTGAATTAATCCCAGTAAGGGATGGTGCGTTCTGTGATATTTTGTCAATAAATGTCTTGATAGCTCTTGTGTAATCGAACGCACCCTACAAGAGCGATTGGCCGTAGGCCACGCTACGCGATGAAGCGTTCGCAAAGCGTGGCCGAAAGGCCTCAGCTTCCGCTAAAAGCGATTGACCGTAGGTCACGCTACGCGATCGCACTACCAGACGACTTGATCGTGCTGCAAGCCAAAGTTCAAGACATGGTAACCAGCATAGTGTTAGAATTATTCCATTATGCCAACAATTTTACGGATCGGTCCAAATCGTTTCTACTTT
>NZ_JAAHIE010000776.1:0-2893 GCF_010671945.1 Moorena sp. SIO4E2 | reverse complement strand
TCTGAAACAGTTGATAAACTCAAAGAAATTCTTATGCCTCAAGAGCTTGTAAATCTCCAGGTAGAAGACATTGACGAAAATTAATCCTGATTTTAGGATGCTCTGGGATTTGATTCCATTGCCACCGTTAATGTGATCTCGTGAATCGAGAAAGATTTCGATATGGAGTGTTACTCCGGACTGATTAATGGTAATATTTAAGGCGATATAACAATATTGACCCTGAAGGGATCAGGTCAAAATTGTATTACCTATGTAATATATGCCATCACAGCCAACTACAACCCATCAGGGGGCTATAGCTTTAGTACAAATGCTCGGCCTAACTGACATGCTGCCACCCTGGCGGCGTGATGAAAGTTGTTAAAATCATTGCTGTGTCTGTTTTATGATCTGGATAGCTCAAAGTAAGTTGTTGGCGAATTATTAGACATCTCCAGAAACTCGGTTTTGACCCAGGCAGTGCAAGGGTTTGAGGTTAATTTTTGGCGAATTATGATTATTATATAATCAGGAGATAACTCTAACGGATTCAACATTTATGGTGCTAACCATGTCTGAAGTTAATCAACTAAAATAAATTCTTCTTGGTGAAGAAAAGATGTATATCTATCTGGTAGAAGACATTGACGATAATCTCTCATTATTTGAGGATGGAATGGAATTCGAATCCATTGCTACCGTTGAAATGATATCCTGAATCGAGAAAGATTTCGATGTGGAGTTTTCCGACTCCGAACTGATTGATGGTAAAATTTCTATAGGCCATATAACAATATTGAGCATGACGGTATCAGGTTAATTTTGTAGAAAAGATCAACTATATTGTACGATCACAGCAAGCTAAAACTCATCAGGGGGCAATAGCTTTAGTACAAATGCTCGGCATAAGTTAAATGCTCTCCCCCTGACGGCCTGACACAAGTCGTTAAAAGCATTGCTGTGTCTGTTTTATGCTATGGACAGATATGAGTTGTGTGTTTTTTTGCGAATTCGAGAGATGTGTCAGGCACTATAAGGATAGAAGTTTAATTGATTCAACATTTCTGGTGTTAACCATGTCTGAAACAATAGTTAATCAACTCAAAAAAATTATTTCTGAAGATCTAGATGTCAATCTCAATGTAGAAGACATCGATGAAAATTTATCATTATTTGAGGATGGTCTAGGATTTGATTCCATTGCTACTGTTGAGCTAATTTCGTTAATTGAAAAGCATTTTGATGTTGAGTTTTACGAATCTGAACTAGATCTTGAAACCTTCAAGAATATCAAAGTTATGGCAGAGTTTATAACTAGCAAAAAAGAATCTCTCCAAATGGAAATAGTGTGATAATTGCTAAACTATCACACACAAAATTAGTTAGCTTTGGTGCCTAACTACTCAACAAATCAGCCTCTAAAAAATCTGCTCTACCAGAGCGCAGCAAGAAAAACAGAAAACCACCCACCAAGGAATTAATTATGGTAGCAACTGTCGAACCTACTAAAATTCTAGAACCCAAGCGGATTCCTTTAATTACCAACTATCCATCATTTCGGAAGTGGAATAAAGAGGCTGTTAAGGACAAGATGGAAGACCAGCCAATGTCCATTTATGTGCATATTCCCTTCTGTACCCAAAGGTGTTCCTTCTGTTACTACAAAACACTAGACATGAAGGAATACAGGCCAGAAGTAGAAAGCTATGTGGATACTCTATGTCAAGAAATAGAGATGGCTACTGATTACTTCGACATAGGAAATCGGCCAATTCATGCCGTTTATTTTGGCGGTGGTACTCCTTCTTTGTTAGTAGAGCATCAATTCGAGAAAATAGTTGCTGCTCTGCGCAAGAAATTTAAACATTTTGACAGCAAAGAGCAATTTTCTCTAGAAGCAGAGCCTCTAACTGTTTCTCGGTCTAAAATGGAGACTCTCGCTCAGTTGGGAGTAACTCGCCTTAGTATGGGCGTGCAATCCTTTGTAGATGAAATTATTAAACTGAGCGGACGAGGACATGATGAAAAGCAAGCTTACAGAGCTATTGATATTGCTCAGGAAGCTGGCCAAGGTCAGTGGAATATTAACATAGATTTGCTTAGTGGGTTGGCTGGAGAAACTGACGAAACTTGGCGAGAAAGTCTTGAATGTGCTCTCAAGACCGGAGTAGAAAGCATTACCGTTTACAAAATGGAAGCTTTTGCCAACACTGAAGTTTTTAAATTGGGAGTAAAGGACGAGAAATTGAATTTGCCCTCCGATGAGCAAGAAATGCAATTTATGGCCTATGCCATGGAGCGTTTTGAACGGGCAAATTATAAACCCTGGAGCTTCTTTACTTACACCAAAAATGGCTGCGATGAAAGTAAGTACATCAGCAGCGCTTGGCGGGGCATGGATTTTTATGGCTTTGGTGTTTCTGCCTTTGGTTCTTTAGGAGATCACCTGCTACAAAATACCAGCGAACTAGAAAATTATTCAGAGATAGTAGGATCGGGGGAAATTCCCATAACTCGCGGCTATCGTTATACTAGCTTTGATCGTATGGTGCGAGAAGTTTTAATGGGAATGAAACTTCTGCGTTTAGATTTGAAAGGATTTAAAAATCGTCACGGTTTGAGATTAGAAAAACTCTGTGCTCCAATTTTGAGAGAATTAAAGGCAGAGGGTTTTGTTACCGTATCTGACCAAGCGATTGATCTGACTTCAAAAGGTATTCTTTATGGAGACTATGTGAGCAAAACACTCTCCGACAGCCTCCAAGACATGTATCGTTAGAAGTTAGTGGAGCCATTCGCTAATTATTAAGTGGTGAGACTTACTCACCACTTGCTACCAAGGTGCTACCAATAGGAGCAGGAGAATCCCCAGTTTCAGATGAAGCTAGATACTGAGTTCTACAAACTTCCT
>NZ_JAAHIE010000775.1:0-2898 GCF_010671945.1 Moorena sp. SIO4E2 | reverse complement strand
TCCCCCAAGACCGCGCTGCCTCGCCAAGACCGCGCTGCATAGCTCCTAAACTGCAAAACTTAGTCATAGCTGACTTCTGACTTCTGACTTCTGACTTCTGACTTCTGACTTCTGACTTGCGCGTAGCGCTATACTAATAATAGCTTTGGAAAGTAGCGTTATTGACTCAGGACTTAGTATCGGGATAGCCTTAGGCTAAGCCTTCCCTGCGGGAAAATTCGGGCTAACTCTGGAAAGCTCCAGGAGGCGATCACGTGACTTCATCTTTCACTAAATAGGTTTTGATAGCGTTTTGTAGGTGGCAGCAAATCAGTACGAGATCATTCGTTTAACTTCGGACCAAGAGAGTCAGGCTCAAGACGAAGCAATGGGGACAAAGGAAAAATTTTGGTTTTATCATCGTCAATTGAAAAAGTGTCTCTTCAAGTATCCTCGCCAAAACACAGGAGAAGATTGGTCAGAAAAAGTGGCATTTGAGTTGTGCAATCTTCTAGATATACCTGCGGCGCGGTATGAGTTAGCAGAAACAACCGATGGAAACAAAGGGGTGATTACAGTCAATTTTTTAGGAGAGGGAGAAACCCTAGTGCATGGTAATCAAGTACTTAGTGGCATTAATCCCGATTATCCCCCTTCGGTTAAGCAAAACGCCTATCAACACACAATTGAAGCGGTTATGGAGGCGATTATAAAAAAATCGGTTAACTTCCCCCCTAAATGGAAAGTACCTGATGGTTTCACAGATGCAAGAGATTTGTTTGTTGGCTACTTGTTGCTAGATGCGTGGATTGGTAATGGTGATCGTCATCATGAAAATTGGGGGTTTGTACGTCCTAAGACATCTCAAACAGGTATTTATCTAGCTCCCACTTACGATCACGCCTCATGTCTGGGTCGTGAACTTTCTGATACTAAACGCCAGCATAAGTCTGTAGAGTCTTACGTAAATAAGTGCTGGTCAGCCTTTTATCTTAACGAAAATGAAAAAAAGCCTCTGAAAACATTTGAACTTTTTGAATACCTTAATACTCACTATCCTAAAGCTAGTCAGGAGTGGCTCAACCGTCTTGAGCAAATTTCAGAGCAACAGATAAATTCAACTTTACAGGCATTTCCAGATTTTCGGATCTCAAAAGAAGCATCTGACTTTGCTAAGAAAATTTTGCTCACCAACAAAAAAAGACTGCTCTGTCTATTAAATTTATGAGTATCACTTCCCTAAAAACTTTATTTTTAGCTTGGCAAGATCATGAAAGTCGATCGTGGAACCCGGTGGGTCGATTGACATTTAATGGAAAAAATTACACCTTTGTTTATATAGAAGGTGCAAAGGAAGCGCAAAAAAAATTTGGCTTTGAGCCTCTAATGTCTTTCCCAGAGTGGGATAAGACCTATCGTTCGACGGAGTTGTTTGCGTTTTTTGCCAACCGAGTTATGTCACCCTCGCGTCCAGATTACCAAAAGCATCTAGACCGGCTCAACTTATCAGCCCAGAGTTTTGATTTGATGGAATTTTTAGCAAGGAGCGAAGGAAATCGACAAACAGATAATTTTAAAGTTTTCCCTTCTCCAAACCTCGACAGTGACGGGAAATACCACCTTTGTTTTCTAGTACATGGTTTGCGTCATTTACCAGAGTGTTCTATGGACCGCATAAAACAGCTACAAGTTGGTGATCCGTTGTGGTTATGTCACGAGTTTCATAATTCTTATGACAATAAGGCTTTAGTGTTAACCACAGCAGATCATTATCACCTAGGGTATTGTCCCCGCTACTTGTCACAGGATCTACTTGATATTTTAAGGCATGATCCAGGTTTAGTAGAAGTAAAAGTAGCAAAGGTAAATTTACCTCCTTCTCCGCTCAAGTCTCGGTTATTGTGTGAGATGACTTATTCAGGTTTCGAGGGATATGAGCCCTATGCTCACAAGACCTATCAGCCGTTAACTAAGGAAAAAGAACAGTCGAAAAACTTGGTTTGCCCGATGTAAGTAATACTCCTTAAGTATACTGCGTTCCTATGATCGCGTAGCGGGTCCGAAGCATCACCCCAACCACTACCTAAGTAATAGTTGGGGATTTTTTATGTTAAGCTATTGGTAGTTAACAAGTAACAATACCAAATCCGGAGTATTTACTTGCCATCATTGACCTCCTTGACTAACTTAGTAATCGCTTCGATTACTGTTTTCGTGAAAAAAGCTAGGGCAATAACTAAAGCAACCGCAGTTCCACCTCGTACAAGAGGAAGTACTGGAAGACCAGTACCTGAAGATGTATCTGGATTTAACACAGCAGTTGAAGTACCTAAAAGCTGATTAGCTTCAAGGTTGTTGGAATCGAAGTTCTGGGATGGTAACATGAGAAATCAAAAGTAGTTAAGTTTAGGGAGAAAGTCATACATGCAGAATATGCTGTAACCTTGACTTGCTCCCTTTAGTTTTTATAAACCCACTAACTCGTGCATGGCAAGTGTGAAAATATTCAAAACCAGAATAATTGACTAAGTTTTTTTTGGATGAATGCAGCTGCAGAGGTTTAGACTAAAGCTGTTTTTGAAATAGGAAAAATGGCTCTTCCGTACTTGTTATGCTAAGCAGGTGCACAAAATTAATTACACATTTTAAAATAATCAAAACCTTGCCGGGTAAGGGTTATAGAGATTTTAAGTAGGTAATTAATTCTGTGTAGGTGCTTAAATAAACACTTTTGCAAAGGGAGCAGGGAGCAGGGAGCAGGGAGTAGTGGGAAGAGGCGGTATTCAGAAAATTTTGTTAGTTAAATAGCCTCAGAACCCTTTTATGCTAAATTTCCAGTTAAAAAACTTATAAAGCTTACTATAAAAGGGTTCTGAGGCTATTTAACTAACAAGGAAGAGAAAAGGTCTGAACTCAAGT
>NZ_JAAHIE010000774.1:0-2902 GCF_010671945.1 Moorena sp. SIO4E2 | reverse complement strand
TGCTTTCTTGAGCTTGGGCTATACTCATCTGTCCCCATGGTGGCACGGGAACTGCTCTGATCCCGATCACACCGACTAGGGTAGCCGCCATCAGCCCTGGGTTGATTAGGATTTTTGCCTTCATGAACGATTAGCCCCCTAAAATCTTAACCATTTGTTGTTCCAATTGACCTGCCCTGACCTGATCTCCCAAGGTGTGATAAACCTGTTTCCCTTTCTCTAGCCACGCGATCGCTTCATTCTTCTGGCCGATAATCCCACTGGTCACTGCCAGTCCCCCAAGCACTTGAGCTTGAGTATCTAAATCTCCCGCTGCCTTAGCCAGTTCTAGGGCTTGCCGGTAACCCTCCCTAGCTAGGCGATTTAATCCCACCTGTTGGTAAATGTCCCCCAGAAGTTGATAAACCCGGATCGACTCAAGTCCATCAGCCAAAGCTGTTTCCAGCAGGTTAATGGCTTCAGCGTTTAAGTCATTGCTGCGGTACAAATGAGCCAAGGCTAGTGCTTCTGCTGGCTTACTCAACTGCTTTTGCTTAATTTGCTCTGCTGCTGCCCTTACCTCCTGGGCTTTTTCCTGACCGAGGATGCTAAACCCGAAACTCCCTTCATCTTTAGAACTTTTGCCTTGGTCAGTCTTGACAATCAGCCAATAACGAGCACCTGGTTGTAGGGACTGCTTGCCTGAGTAAACTATCTCCGTTGCACTGGTTTCCTGAGTCCACTTCACCCCTGGACCTATCACTGTCACTTGGTAAGTGCTCGCGCCCTCAACCTGATGCCAGCCCAAGAGCGGTTGCTGATTAAGCACAGAACTATCCCGAGGTCTAAGAATATAAGGAATCTCTGGATTATTGGCTGCTCTTTCAATCACTGTATCCTGGTCGGATTGAGATAGCTTTGGTTTTGAGGTAGGAGGACAGCCTTCAGAGACGATATAGTCTCTGCCACCCTCGGGTTCCCACGGCATTAAGTTCTGGCACAGGACTTTAGCAAAGGTATTGCTGGCCAGTAAGAGGTGATCCTTAGCCGCCAATGGCGCACCAATAAAGGCTGGCTGATAATCCTGCCAAGTGGAACGCTTCATTTTCACCTGACCTTGAGGACGAAGGGCCACAACTAGATTTAAACCATTTCCGATCGGACGAGCTGGTCTAGCTAAGCTGACTACCAAGCTCAGCCCCAGGAGCAAGCCAATCAAGAGTTTCCATTTTTTCCATTGCATTAGAGTTTACCTGCCTTCTTTAACGCTTTGTAAGCTAAAACTAACCATTTCGGTTGATCGGGATTAACAATTGAACCTAGCTCAGAACACGTTTGCCATTGTTCAAGGGCTTCGCTATTGCGCGTTTGCTGTTCATAGACCTGAGCTAACAAACAGTGTGCTGAGCCGCGAGTTGTGATTTGTTCCAATCCCTCTGGTGTAGTGGCTAAAGCGATCGCTCCCGTTAGAATGGACTCTGCTTGGTCTAGTTGCTGCTGTTGCAACAATGCCCAACCGAAATTTTTCATCAAGTTGTATCTGATCCTCAAGGGCTGATTTTCCGTCTCCTGTAAACTTTTCCACAGCAGAGGTGTAGCCAATTCTGGTTTATTCTCCAATATCCACAAGCGAGCCAAATTGTTCTCGGCCTTAATCAAATTCCCCTTAACAGCAAATTGATATTGACTCTTGGCTTTATCGAACTGTTGCAGGTCTTCGTAGAGGGACCCTAGATTATAGTGAGCGTTGACATTATCTGGATCGAGAGCCAAAGCCTGAAGATAATCGGCTTCAGCACCAGCCAATTGCCCCTGATTATATTTCTTGACTCCCTGGCGATTGTACCAATCGGAAAAAGCTGGCTTGTTAGAGAATAATAGGGCTAGAACCGCACACAGCAACAATGTGGAAGCGAATTTGGCTTCTTCATGGTAATGCTTGGGAATACGCAGCCTGTTCAGTAATTTTTCAAACCCTTGTTTTCCGGCCTGGGTCAGTTCGCTTCTGGCTTGCAATAGGGTTAAGATACTCGGAAACGCCACCACTGCCACTCCCGCAACTCCGGTGCCAGCACTCAGAAATCGGGGCACAATATCCACCAACAAACTCAGATTCACCGTCCAACTGCCCACCGTCAGCCCTTTCCACAACCAATCCCAGCGGTCCCAGGGATGAGGTGGTGCTTCTGTTTCCAATCGCCACCACCACGCAGCGGCGGGAGGCTGAAAACTGTTTCGGTATTCAGCTAAGTCGATGACTTTGGTAATCTGCTCTGCTTTGCTCTTCAGCAGAGCGTCCAACTCAACCAGTTGCTGTTGATCCGTTGTAGATACGTGATTACACTGACTCCAAGCCGCCTGCACAGCATCCCTGGCATTGAAAATCTCTAGCACTTCCTTTACTTGAGGAGATTTAGACTCTTTTAGGTTAGAGAGTGCTTCTTGATAGCAATTAAGGGCAGTTTCTAGCTCAGAAGTAGTCATCTATAATTTGACAACTCAATAGCACAGATGATTCTTTTGTAGTTTAGATCTTTTTTTATCTATTTGGAGCAATTAGGAAAAAACTCTTGCATAACTCATAAGTCTTAAAAATGCTATAGCTCTTAGGAAATAGGCCGTAAGGAGTAGACCCTAGGGAGTAGTGGTTCAGTTATAGCGCTACGCTTAGCGTCAGAAGTCAGAAGTTAGAAGTCAGAAGTAAGCTATGACTAAGTTTCAGAGTTTAGGAGCGACTGCATCAAGACAATGTCCTAATTTGAATGCGTAGTGCTATATCAGCTATTAGCTATCAGCTATCATAAAAAAAATCCCAATTAAAGTAGGGTGGGCAAAGTCATCTAATCATTAATACTCATTTGAAGCCAACGGTTTTTGCCCACCCTACAAGCTTAAAAGGTGAAAAAAATCCCAATTAAAGTAA
>NZ_JAAHIE010000773.1:0-2906 GCF_010671945.1 Moorena sp. SIO4E2 | reverse complement strand
CTAGAAACAACTTTATTCTGACATACTTCCCACGAATAGAATTGGCGGGATTCTCTCCATCATTGCGATGATGAGATACTATGGAAGGTTAAAATAAACCTGAGCAACCAGAGCAGGAATACTCCAGATCCTTTTTTTGTTGGCTCTGGCGACTAAAATACCATTTACTTGATTTGTCGAGCCGCCATCAGCAGCAAAAATAGATTCCAAGAATTTATAAGGATTACCAATAAATAATTGTAGCTCACTCCTCGTATCCCCAGCCCTAAAGGGTAGGGGTTGACTTGAAATCATTTTTGGTTAACTTAACATGGAATCAAGCGGGTTTGTCTATTCCTTGTTAAAGATTAAAATAGCTTAATAGTCTTTTATGTTCATTGCTTGAGAGTGTAGCTTGCATTAGAAGCGAGCTTGAGTTTGAGTTGATTAACGCTGCTCGTGTCATTGATTACTTTTTTTCTGCATTTTGAGTTCTCCACGGATTGAAATCGCGTGGATTCTAAGAGTCGTGTCGTTACGCGGGTTAAAACCGCGCTGCACGACGCTTATAAAACTTACTAGAGAGTGAGTCTAGTCTCTTTTGTTGTGGCAGACTCAAAACTGCCCTACCTCCCTGGCCTTTGGCCAAGCTACGCGAACGGATTAACAAAAAGTTAACCGGTGGATTTACTTTTAATTTAATTGCACAATAGCTTTCGGAGTGGTTGTACCAAACAAATCAGGGCAATAAATCACTACTTTTTGCTCCATTGTTTGCCTGTTCCATGGTCGTAGGATATACCCCGTCTCCAAATGTCCGGAATCTCACCGAAAAGCGCAAAATATAAACGCGACCAACCTTGTTCTTACTCACGATTCTATTTTAACACGAAAGCCCTTGATAAATCCCAGCGCGCTGGCCTTTGGCCACGCTACGGGAACGCTGTCCACCCAATAAATTAGGTGGCTAACTCTCGCTTGTTATTTTTCTGTTTTTATGCATTGTCTTGATGCAGAGCGCGAGTTTGGGAAACCCCCTGAGGTCGGCGCTACATCCCTTAATTCAGCAACCTATACCGCCCTAACCGATTTCTCCTGCTTGCCAGCAATGGTGCTGTAGTCTGTTAGAGATGGTGTTTGGGGGTATGGTCACTCTATAGTTATGTGACTACTCCTACATCATAATCTTTGATTTGATGTAGGCTTCTCAAACTCACGAATGAGACTTACTGTTCCTCGATATCCTGTATCGATTTACCACAGCCATTGAGCGGCAGTCCAACCGCCATCAATTTATCATACCAAAACCAAGAGACTCAGCCAGGTAATTCCCCTCCCGCGCATGAAGCGCGGGTATAAAGGGAGACCCCTTACCTGTTTAGTTGGAAACTCAGATTCCACTAGCATCCTTATACAGATAATGGAGTAAGAATTTAACAACTCCCCCAAGTTGAAACATAGGGGATTATGAGCGGATATTGCTAAAGCGGTTAAAAACCGGCTACTTGCAACGTTCACAGTAAGATTTGACTCACACTGTTGTGGCGGTTTAAACACACTACTACCGAACTTGGCTCAAAAAGAGCTATACCGTTCCCCTTAGTCTTCTTAGCTGTCAGGTTTGTCACCGACTTGGCTATTTATAGGATACAGCAGGAGAAACCCTACTGCTTATAAACGTCGGCGTGGCTAAAGCCTCCTGGTTCAAGAAGCAAGCATTTTGGTAGGTGTCTACAGGTTCCACATACCCATCATTGTGACATACTAATCCCTGTACGTGCTTGGCACTAAGCATGAATTTTGTAAAAAAAACTGCCAACCTGCCAACCTGCCATCGATCGCAGTCAGAGTCACTCAAAAATAGGCTTTTGCTGTGATCAAAAGCGATTAGGCACTCAATAGACTGATAAATCGGATTTTAAATCGTAAGGGAGAAAAGCCAGTGTTTGAGATCGTACGCACTCAAGACCAATACGAAACTTACATTCTCACTGACCACAATGCCCAATCTCGATTAGAAGTGGTTCCTGAACGAGGTGGCATTGTCATTCGGTGGAATATCCAAGGTCAGGAGATTTTTTATCTTGATGCGGAACGCTTTAAAGATCCCAATCTGAGTGTACGGGGTGGCATTCCCATCCTCTTCCCCATCTGTGGGAACTTAGTTAATGATACTTATACATACCTTGGCAAAGACTATACTCTCAAACAACACGGCTTTGCCCGTAATTTGCCTTGGCAGGTGACTAATAGTGCAACGAATGAGATGGCAGTGTTGACTATCACCCTCAAGAGTAATGACCAAACTCGCTCTGTCTATCCCTTTGACTTCGAAGTTACCTTTACCTATCGATTAAAAGGCAACACCCTAGACATTGATCAGCGCTATACGAATCATTCCGCTGAACCGATGCCCTTTGCCACAGGTTTCCATCCCTACTTCTTGGCACCTGACAAAACTAAACTGGAGTTTGATATTCCTGCATCGGAGTATCAGGAGAAGCAAACTCAAGCAGTACATCCTTTCACTGGCAGTTTTGATTTTAGCTGTGATGAAATTGATGTATCGTTTGGGCAACTGAGTAATAATACGGCCAGTGTTACTGATGCTGAAAGGGGATTAGCGATCGCATTGACCTACACTGACGCTTACTCGACCTTGGTATTTTGGACAGTTCAAGGCAAGGACTTTTATTGCCTTGAACCTTGGAGTGCTCCCCGTAACGCTCTTAACACTGGAGAAAATTTAACTCACTTAGCTCCCGGAGAGAGTAGTGAGACATCGGTGAGGCTAACGGCGAAATTTTTCTAAATTTCCCTAGACATTTCCTTATCAATGTGATATTCTTAGTAAAGGTATGTTTGATAAAAGCTTACCGGGTCGCTAACTCAATGGTAGAGTACTCGGCTTTTAACCGATTAGTTCC
>NZ_JAAHIE010000772.1:0-2914 GCF_010671945.1 Moorena sp. SIO4E2 | reverse complement strand
GTTTTGAGAGTGTCTGTGTCATTGCTTCCATTCCCGATTACCCATGCCCTTCCCCCCTTTTTAAGCAGGGCTGTTTAATTCTAACAAAACCCAAAGCCTAGACCGTCAGCCGTCCGCTTTTAGCTCACGCTACGTAAGCATTCAGCCGTCAGCAGTCAGCTGTCAGCCATTCCTGTCCCGTGGCCATAGGGCAAGGCTCAAGCTAAGCGAACAGCTTATTTTATTCAAAATTACGGCGTTGCTGAATCAAGGAATGAATGCGCGGACATCTGGTTTTAGTCAAGCCCCCTAAATCCCCCAATTTTGCGGTGCGACCCAAGGGCGATTTACTCGCCCATTGGAAAGCGCACCGGAAGGGACTTTGAAAGTCTTGTTCCCCCCAAAATTGGGGGGCTAGGGGGGCAAAACCATACCCAGAATCAGCAACGCCAAAATTACCTCAAGTAGGTTGGCCACAAGCCCCTGATAGCTGAATGCTGAATGCTGAATGCTGAATGCTGAATGCTGAATGCTGAATGCTGAATGCTTACCTAAAACCTAAGAGCTAACAGCTGAATTCTGACTAGCTTGCCACTGTTCCAAGTCTTCGATAATAATTGGATGCACATCAAACCAGGTATGGTCACCGTAATACCCTAAGACATACTTATTTTGTAAAAGTTCATCACAAATCACAATGTTGCCTTGCTTGGGCAAATGATGGGTATTGGTAGTTAAGCGACCAGTTTCGTGAACAGTAGCCAATTCCGGAAAATGATAGTCGTTGATAGTATAGGCTTTGCGTTCTTCTTGAATCGCCTCCTTAGCAATGGTTGTGTCTACATATTCCTTTTTTTTCTTCAGGGCGACCTGACAAGCCCCCCGCGCTAGTCGGATTAAATCCCGGATTACACCGCCACTCTTTTCAGATAAGAGCTCTAGGGCATCGGGAGTGAATAGATCTGTTTCGTTAATTTTAGCTAATCGTTTGGTAATCACAGACTTCAAGATATCTCGACCAACTTTGTTAGCAGTTGAGGTGGGACCAGAATTGCGATCGCGTAGCGTGGCCGTAGGCCAATCGCACTCGAATACAGGCAAATTATACAAATCCAAACATTGGAAGCTTTCCATGGGTTGGCGAAAGCTAGGGGAATATCGTAAAGAAATTGGAATCGTGTAGATGATATGACACTCTAATTCTGTGAGGAGCGGACTAGCAAACATTTCCAGAGCGGTTCTCAAATCATGGCGATCGAGACCATCTACAATTACTAGTAATTTTTGGTTGCGGTCTTTTTCAGCAGCTTTAATAATATCGTTGACGCGAGCAATGATGTCACTAACAGCAGGACGAACGTTAAGGGTTTTGGTCATATCCCGAGTTAATCCCCGTTTCAGAATTAACCCCAATTTTTTTAAAACCTCTGGTAATTCTAACTGTTCAGTATCTGTTTCTTTATCTTGATAAATTACTGTTGTCAGGCTATTTTCTAAATCATCCAGTAAGCGCTGATCCCGATTTGACCACCAGCCTGGTTTAATGGCTTGGCGACAAACCTCCATTCCAATCAACACCACCACCTCAGCATAACCAATATTATACCGGTCGAGAGCTGTTGCCGTATCAACCCAGATTACAGCATAATTTTCTGCTAGCTCCTGTTGAATGCGTCGCAATTCCGTTGTTTTTCCACTGCCCCGATGACCGGCTAATAAAAACTTAACTGGCTGGTCTTCCATTTCCAGAATAGGGATTAAATTTTCTACTGGACTATCGGTGCGCTGGACATAAAAATCTCTGATTTCCTCTGGTGTGGTCAGGGGTTGCTCTGGGTTAAAGAGTTGGTAAGCTGGTTTCCAATACTTGGCGTTGCTCATGGTTAATGGGAAGAGGGAACAGGGAACAGGGAACAGGGAATAAAATTTAGATGTACTTGATAACTATGATAGTAAGCATTCAGGGGTCAGCCGTCAGCCGTCAGCCGTCAGCGGTCAGCGGTCAGTTGTCAGCGGTCAGTTGTCAGTGGTCAGCCTAATGCTTAAAATAAATATCGTTCGTGCATTAGCTGATAGCACCTCAAGTAGCGTGCCCTTAGCGCATTAGCTGATAGCACCTCAAGAGCACATTAGCTGATAGCTGATAGCTGTTCGCGAAGCGTGCGCTACTTGAGGTGCTATCAGCTATCAGTTATCAGTTATCAGCTTATGCGCTACGCGAACAGCTTTTGAATAAAACAAGTAAGCATTGCTTTAATCTCTGTTACGTCAGCTAACGGCTGACGGCTGACGGCTGACGGCTGAATGCTTACGATTTTGTTTTTGACGACCATAAACATGATCAGACAATCCTACATACCGTGGAGCTAAAAAATCAGGATTGTCAGGTGTTTTATGATAAACTCAAATTCCTTTCTCTTGGTGCGCGTTCCCTTGGCGAGGAAACCTCGCCGGGGTCGCACCGCTATATCGAGTTGCCCAAATTTACCAAAAGCTTAAACCAGTTAGAGACGCATTTTGATAAATGGCTGTTTGTCCTGAAAAATCTCTCAGAATTACAGAATCGCCCTCAACCTTTCCAAGAGTCGGTATTCAATCAACTGTTTGACGTGGCAGAAATTGCTAACTTTTCTCGCACTGAACAGGATAACTACCAAAATAGTCTCAAATATTACCGAGACATGAATAATATTGTTGAGACTTCTAGACAAGAAGGTTTACAAGAAGGCTTGCTAAAAGGTCGAGAAGAAGGAGCAAAACGAGAACGAGCACTGATTCTCCGTCTGCTATCTCGTAGCTTAGGAGAACTACCGAGTGAACTGCAACAGCAAATTAGTCAACTATCACTGGATCAGTTGGAAGGGTTGAGTGAAGCTTGCTTAGATTTCTCGAATCTTGAAGATTTAAGGGCTTGGTTGAATAAAACTCAAGAGTG
>NZ_JAAHIE010000771.1:0-2914 GCF_010671945.1 Moorena sp. SIO4E2 | reverse complement strand
ATCAAGCCCGTTGGTGTTATCGCCAAACTAGAGGACTCTATGGGCAACTCGAAGAAGAGGTTAAAGGCTTCAAGGAATTGCCAAGGGATCCAGAAACAAGGCTAGAGCAACTGAAGCAGAAACTGACTGAGATGCCACTAAAGACCTTTGACTATGCTGGTTATCTGCGAGACATGGAGGATCACAAAACTGCGATCGCTACCAATGTCAGCAACTATGAGACATGGCTCACAAAAATCAGTGAATATAGTCTCAAATACGATAATATCGAGTTTTTAGAAGACTTCCTCAACCAAAGAACCAACCTGTTTCAAAATCAGATTCAAACCAACCTCAATTATCTCAAACCGGGTCAGCAACTATTTGACCAGATGCTTGGTAGTATCCGAGGCATTGTAGAAATTGACCAGGCAGAAAGGGATCGCGCTTTGGAAAAAGCCTTAAGAGATAAGGAGAAGGCTGATCAAGCCCGAGAAAAAAGTTTAGAACGTTGGATTGCCTCGGTCGGTATTGGTTTAGGGGTCAGTGGTATTTCTTCCCAAACCGATGCTAAACCTCTAGAAGCGATCTTGATCAAACTAAACCCGAATGTATTGATAGAAAAATGTCCTAGAGCTGAACTCCAGCCTTGCTTGACTTACACTTTCTGGTTTGTGCTATTTCATGTTTTGGTTGGTGTTGGATTTGGTGCGGTCACTGCTTTAATTTTGGGTCGAATTATGCATCGGGGAGGAGGGAACAGGGAATAGGGAGCAGGGAGCAGGGAATAGGGAGCAGGGAGCAGGGAGCAGGGAATAGGGAATAGGGAATAGGGAGTTTTTCTTGCTCAATAAACAGAAAGTTTTTAGCTTGTAGGGTGGGCAAAAACCGTTTGGTTCTTGTGAGAATTATAGAGCCATTAACTTTGCCCACCCTACTTTTAGATCTGGTGGGCAAAAACCGTTTGGTTCTTGTGAGAATTATAGAGCCATTAACTTTGCCCACCCTACTTTTAGATCTGGTGGGCAAATGCCGCGAAGTTTGTTCAACTCAAAACCAACCGTTGTTGCTTGAGTAATTGCTGCTGCTGCCAGAGGGATTCAACTTCTGCCTGTAAGTGAAGGTACTTTACTTGCTGGTCAACCCCATAAACTGATGTCATCAATTTCTTCACCTGGGGGTCAGCAGTGACAACAGAACGGGAATTGCTCTGCCAGTGGGCATTGGATAAATCTGTCATATGATCGGAAGAAGTTAACATCTTTATACTAAGTATTTTTGCTTGCTAAAAACTCCACGTAATTGTATACCAAATTTCCATCACATGCTAACTATACTTGGAACCCCCACACCCCACACCCTACACCCCACGCCCCACACCTGAGGTCTTTGTAAAAAACCTACCCTTATGAGATCTCCCCATCTCCCCACACTTCCCAGCCTCCCTGTAATTATGGGTATTCAACCTGACTTGATATTAATCATTCCACTAAGGAGACAGTCATGATGCAGCCTGTTGTTCTTAACCTAGAGAGAGTCAACCTAAGCGATCAACAATTCCACAATCTATGTCAGGCGAATCAAAATCTACAACTTGAGCGTAATGCCAAAGGAGAGCTAATCATCATGCCACCTGTAGGCGGATGTAGCGGAAATCGAGAAGCAAGTCTAATCAGTCTGTTGTGGTTATGGAATAATCAAACCAAACTAGGTCAAGTGTTTAGCTCCTCAACTATTTTTCGCTTACCCAATGGAGGAGATCGATCCCCTGATGCTGCTTGGATCAGGCTAGACCGTTGGGAAAGTTTAACCCCTGAACAACAGGAGGGATTTCCCCCCATTTGTCCGGACTTTGTAATTGAACTACGGTCTCGCACTGATTCCCTCAAGCCTCTACAGGAAAAGATGCAAGAATATTTGAACAGTGGTTTATGTTTAGGCTGGTTAATTAACCCCCAGAGCAAAGAGGTTGAAATATATCGTCCCAATCAAGCTGTTGAAACTGCTAAATTTCCTGTTACTTTGTCAGGGGAAACTATTCTGCCTAACTTTGAGTTAGCTTTGCCGCTTTAAATGACCTCAGTAGGTTAGTAACTGCGGAATCATCCTTTCTCAAACAATCGGCTTACTCAAGCTAGACAAATCGTCTAGCTCAGTTTGTTCTGGCAACTCATCAAAAATTGTTAGTCTAGTGGGTTTGCAGCGTTTGAGAGTTACTATAATGCCTTGAGCTCCTTCATCTTCTAAGTCTTCAATGTATCCATATTTGGCAGCCTGAGCCTCCTGCTGGTTAACAAAGGGTCCAAAGTAGTAGGTACACTTGGGGGTTTCGGTGATGATTTCCACCCAAAACGCTAACCCTAAGACGTCGAAGATTTTGATTAAGGCTTCTTTCATGAAATCTACCTAGTTTCAAGGATAATCTCTGTTAATTTAATCGGCTTTTAAACCTTTTTATCCTCCATTTACTTTAGTTTTATTGTTTTACAATCTGTTCATTGGAAGTACTATCGATATACAGTAAATCTGACCAACGCTGCCGATAGGTTTCATATAACACCATAGCAGTTGCTGCTGAGGCATTGAGGCTAGGGGTCTTACCCTGTAATGGAATTGAAATTAACATGTCACAGCAGCTTTGTGACCTTAGGCTTAAACCATTCCCCTCTGAACCTATTACCAATACTACTGAACCAGTCAAATCAACTTTGTGTAAAAGTTTACCAGTGCCAGCAGCAGTTCCGTAAATCCAAAAGCCCGCAGTTTTCAACTGCTCTAGGGCATTACTGAGATTGACAACTCTGGCAATAGGAAAGGTTTCTAGAGCTCCTGCTGCCACTTTCCTCACAGTTGAGGTGACACCAACAGCTCGACGTTGGGGTATTACTAAGCCTTGAGAGATCGGAAGAGTAATTATTCTTTTAGGAGTCATTTC
>NZ_JAAHIE010000770.1:0-2917 GCF_010671945.1 Moorena sp. SIO4E2 | reverse complement strand
AAAGTCTCATTTGCTACATCCAAGCCCCCTAAATCCCCCAATTTTGGGGGACTTCTACCAGCAAATTGATTCTTGTTCCCCCCAGAATTGGGGGGCTAGGGGGGCAAAATTCAGTATCAAAAAACTTTTCAGATATCCTCTAAGCATATGCGCTACTTGAGGTGCAGTCAGCTATCAGCTATAGCAAAGGGAACAGGGAATAGGGAATAGGGAATAGGGAGTAGGGAGTAGGGAGTAGGGAATATGGCATCAAAAATTCTCACACACAATTGATTGAGGTACTCTATAGTAACTGCTTGTGCAGCATGAAGCTATGGCGTTAGCTGACTGCTGATAGCTGATAGCACCTCAAGTAGCACCATCTGTAGCGCATTAGCTGAATGCTTACGTGTTAGTTTTTTGGTCAAAAGTCCGTTGTCATTTGTTATTGGTATCGAGTGTCCATAGCCTCAACACCTGCAGAAGACTCTTGTGTTATACAATACCAATGCGCTTCGGACTTGATATCATGCAAAACTTTCTTGTCGCCATTGATTTTTCCGAGATCACACCAGTAGTGATTGCCCAAGCCGAGTCTTTAGCAGCGGCAACCAAGAGCAAATTATGGCTAATCCACATTGCTGAACCTGAGCCTGATTTTGTTGGCTATCAAACTGGACCTCAGACCGAGCGAGATTATATAGCTCACAAGTTTCGCAAGGAGCATCGCCAGCTACAAAAGTGGGCAGAAAATTCACGCCAAAAAGGTATTGATGCGGCAGCCTTGCTGATCCAAGGACCAATAGTTGAGACAATTTTGGCACAAGCACAGAAATTAGCAGTCGATTTAATTGTGGTCGGTTCTCATGGACACAGCGGTCTCTACAAAGCTTTAGTGGGCAGCATCAGCGAGGGAATTTTACAGAAAGCTGATTGTCCAGTGATGGTGATTCCTGGACGCCTAAAAACGGTCTAGTAGCGATTCAGCAAGGGCACAGAGAGTTTTCCCCATGAGCTTGTAGGGTGGGCAAAAACAGTTTGGTTTTTTTGAGTATTCTAGATTATATTACTTTGCCCACCCTACTGTAATTGGTATTTATTTGACACTCAAGCTTGTCGGGTGGGCAAAAACAGTTTGTTTTTTTTGAGTATTCTAGATAATATTACTTTGCCCACCCTACTGTAATTAGGTTTTTTTTAATTAATCCTTCATAATAAAATTCATGCATCCAGTTGATTACATCATTGTTACTATTTACCTGATTTGCATAGTTGTTTTTGGGGTTATTCTTCAACGGAAAGCATCTGAGGGTATAGAATCCTACTTTTTGGGAAATCGCAATCTGCCCTGGTGGGTTTTGGGGGCTTCTGGAATGGCGTCCAATACTGACTTGGCTGGCACGATGGTGATCAGCGCCTTAATTTATGCTCTGGGAACGAAGGGATTTTTGATCGAGATCCGGGGTGGCGTTGTCTTAATTATGGCTATTTTTATGATATTCATGGGCAAGTGGAACCGACGGGCAAATGTAATGACTTTGGCGGAATGGATGCACTTGCGCTTCGGCTCAGGAAGGGAAGGCAATACGGCTCGGATCATAAGTGCTGTTGCTAATATTATCTTTGCGATTGGCTCAATGAGTTACTTTTCGGTTGGGGGGGGCAAATTCTTGGGGGAATTTCTGGGTATTGATGACCGCTATGCTTCGATATTTTTGATTTTGCTCGCCCTGGTATACACGGCTGTTAGCGGTTTTTACGGCGTGGTATGGACGGATGTATTTCAAGGTATTTTGATTTTTATTGCGATTATCTATATTTGTGCGATCGCATTCTCTACGGCAACTATCCCGGATACCTTCTCGGTCTCGATTCCTGGGGCTGAGCAATTACAAACCTGGAATTTCACGGAGTGGAGCAGCATCTCGCCCCCAATCACAGTTGATCTACCGGGAGACTATGCCATATTCAATTTGTTCGGTGGCGTAATTTTATTCTATCTGTTCAAAGAAATTATGGTAGGGTTTGGCGGCGGGGGTGGCTATATGATCCAACGCTATTTTGCCGCTAAAAGCGATCGCGAAGCCGGGTTACTGTCCCTATTTTGGATAATCTTGCTTTCTTTCCGTTGGCCCTTGGTTACAGCCTTTGCAGTATTGGGTATCCATTACGGAACCACTAAAGCGGTAATTGCTGACCCTGAACTTATCTTACCAACGGTGATCGCAGAATATGTGCCAGTGGGGATAAAAGGGTTGCTGATCGCTTGTTTTATTGCAGCAGCTATGTCTACCTTTGACTCCATCATCAATGCTAGTGCTGCTTACTGGGTTAAGGATATTTATCAAGCTTATATCAATCCCCAAGCCTCTAGCCAACAACTGATTGTTCAAAGCCGCTGGGCATCAATTGTAATTGTAGTGGTGGGATTGCTATTTAGTTTCAATATCACCAATATCAATGATATTTGGGGATGGCTAACCCTGGGACTAGGTGCTGGACTGTCTATTCCTCTGGTGTTGAGATGGTACTGGTGGCGCTTTAATGGCTATGGATTTGCCCTTGGGACAGTGGCGGGGATGGTAGCAGCTATTTTAACCAAGGCAATAGTAATACCCAACTTAAATTACGCTCAATTTCAGGAATATGCGCTGTTTCTCATTCCCAGCATTTGCTCATTACTAGGATGTATCCTAGGGACATTTTTAACTGAGCCAACTGACCGGGAGGTGATGGATAATTTCTATCGAGTGACTCGACCGTTTGGGTTTTGGGGAGTAATCCGTCAAAACCTCCCAGCTAATAGTCAGGCAAAAATCAGGAACGAGAATCGGCGGGATATTCTATCGACATTGATCGGGATTCCTTGGCAGATAGTCTTGTTTTTAATGGGAATCATGTTGATGATGAAACGTTGGGATAATTTTGGAATCCTGTT
>NZ_JAAHIE010000077.1:15835-21814 GCF_010671945.1 Moorena sp. SIO4E2 | reverse complement strand
AATCAAATCACCGATCGTGTTCTGAGAAAAATAGGCTGGTTCCAATGTCAGCAAATGCTTAAAAATCCGTTGCTTCAGGTCAAATTCCACTTTGCGCCCCACTCCAAACAATAGGATGCGCGAAGCCATCCGAATCCCCCACATCAATGAGGTGAGTATCAAAATAAGCAGCACAAAGCTCCAGACTTGGTCGAAGCTCAAGGTTTGACTCAACTCGTCAATAGTATCCCTGATCAGTAAGGGGATATAAACACCAAGTCCATTGACAATAAGGAGGGCAAAAATACCTAGGGCTGACTGTCGCCAGTATGGGCGCAGGTAAAGCAGCAGTTTTTTTAGACGGGAATTCAGCATGTTACAATACTATACAATTCCCATCCTGGTTACAATCTTAAACAATTCCCTTCCTTTAGGCTTAACCTTTCACCAAAAATCGGGGAGTACTTAGCCTCAAGGGAACCGCAAATCATAAATTACCGACCCTTACTGAAGGTGGGAGCCGAGGGTGGTATCGGTTTACTTCCGATGAAACCAGAAACCCACACTATACCCGATTGGGTTCATGTGGGTAGTTAACATAATGTCTATATTTCAAGAAACATCTCTTGCGGTCGGCGATTCAACTTCTGTACTGGTAACTGGTCTTCCTCGTAGTTGGAAGTAAATATTGCTAAAGAAGGTGTTAATTACCCTGGTAGTCTGGTCAAGGGCTCCGATAGAAGGGATAAAAGCTTGGATGCCAAGGGCTTGATTGGGTGGAACAAGTTGAGCCAACACAGCGTCCCTAGGGAAAGGACTAGCATTAGTAGTAAGCTGAATTGATTCCCCATTGGGGACAAATGCAGTGAGGGTTTCCTCCTGCCACCCGATTGTTTTGGCCATTTGAACCGCAGGTTGGTTTTGAACGACTCCAGGCCCGAGAAGTTGAGCCAGCCGATTAGATAGAAAAGGGGTGCTGGCGACAAGCAAGACAAAAAATCCCGTCCAAATCAAGGTAGGTCCTGGGTTAGAGATATTGTCACCTTTAATTCGCATTGCTCCTAGGAACCAAAGCAGAAGTGCTAAGCCCAATGGTTGAAAGGGAAGTGAGAAAATTGTCCATATCGGTGAAACCAGGGCATTGGTTGGGGTGAAAAACAGCAGGACAATAATGGCAAAAACCAAAAAACCCCCAAGCCAGGTGAAATACTGTTTAGGGATGATTTCGAGCAGCAGCTTGGCGAGCAAAAATCCAAGCACTACCCATAGCAGGACTAGAAATAGTAGTTGCATAGTGAATACCTTGTAAGTTTTTGACCGTTAGCTGTTTGTTGTGGAAGTTTGATCCGACAACTCAACCTCCTATCCGGCTAGTCGTATTCGGCTAATTGATCAACTGTGGTAATTTGATAGGCATAAATCCCTCAAATCGTGGCGACATGCTCAGTTTGAGGAATATCTCAACAGGTAAATCACCCCAGTCTGAATTGCCTTAACACCGGCATTATACTTGCCATTGGCTGCAAAGGGTCACTTTGAAATTGGTGTGAGTGGGATCAAACTAGGAAACGTTTTCTGTCAAAGGGGTTGAAATTTTGCTATTTCAACCAATAATCATAGAATACCCTTGGCGAATTAACAGGGGATATTTGGATCTGACCCCATTTAATAGCAGACTAGGCAAGACTTCATACTCCATGCCTGTTTGCCTCGCGCCGATATTGATGGCCGATATTGATGGCCAATATTGATGTTTGATTGAAAACGTTGCCGGTGGATAAACCAGCTCAAATGGGAAACACTTCATACAACACGACCCCTACCATACAAGAGTCGCTGACGGTGGAAAACCGCATCAGTCGTTTGGAATTAATTGTTGGACAAATCGGAGAGGCAGTGCTTGCCACTACCGAAACTATAGACCGTCTGGCTGACCGGGTCGATAACTTTGTGATTCAAGTGCAAAACCAAGGACAGCAAGTCCAACAACAAGGCTACCAGCTTTTTGCTCTAAGTGATGCGGTGCAAACCTTGGCAGAAACTCAAAATGAGTCTCTAAAACAGCTTGAGCAAGTCACACAAACCTTGCAACAGCTTGCTGCAGCGATTGAAGCAGGGGAACACTGACTTTCCTGGCTGTTGAGTTACGCACCAAGCTTGTCGATTTAGACTGGGTATGGGGTGTGGAAAAGATCGGGTTTGGGGTAAGAATAAGGCTAACCTCCTTTTGGAGCATACTTTCGTCTTTCAAAACCCCTCAAAACTTTTGGGGATTATTGACAGGTTTATTGAGAATAAATTGCTCCAAAGCATTCCCAGGAAACTAAGAAATCTCGTTCAGTTATTTGAACCAGTTAAAATTATGGCTCAATCAGGACTTACGCAGCAACTCTACTTGTAGGGTCTCCCTCAGGACCCTACACCATCAGCATGTTTGTTGCCCAGTTTTGCGTAAGTCCTGTCAAAGTCAGCCTACACCCACGCGCTCACCCTATCCTGACTCTGAACGCCGTGCATTGAAGAGTGGAGTGTTGTGGAAATGAAGCTAAAGCTTTCCAGCATGGTAAAAATATGCTACCACAACGAGAGTACCCAAAACTGATTAGGAGAGCATTAATGCATTTTCCAACGCGGTACTTCCTCCTTGTTCCGGCGACTGTACTCATGAGCTTATTGACCGTTAGCTGTAGTGGCAAAAAAGTTGAATGTCAGAAAATTATTGAAGTGGCGAACCAGGCAGTTGAAGAAGCTAAAACCCTGACTAATGGTGGAGAATCAAGTGATCCCGAGGCAATGCTCCAGGCAGCTAATGCTATGGAGGGGGCATCTCAAGACATGGAATCGATAATAGTTAAGGACGAACAGCTCCAAGACTATCAAGCTGGTTTTATTAAGATGTATCGCAATACCAGCAAGGCGACTCGCGACTTTGTAGAGGCTTTTAACAAGCAAGACCGCTCAGCTGCGGAGGAAGCCTTGAGCAATTTGCAGAAAGCCACCACCCCAGAACCAAAATTAGTGGCGGATATTAATACCTACTGCTCAGCTAACTAGGGGGTTGAAACAGTTAATAAAACCCTATTATTACCTCGACGTCTGTATTGCCAGACAGGTTGTTTAGATGTCTTGTGGTGGGCTGACTGCGCTATAGAATCGCCGTCTAGAGCGCAGCTGAAAAACCCGATATTTTTATATGCTAGTTAGGCAATACCCAAAATACCGTAGCTGCTAGGTCTATAGTAAATTTACCATTCAAGTATATGGTATGTTTCGTTTCTCAAGTACTGCCAGTAGTATATGTGAAGTAACCCAACTTGCTTCGCTAACAGCGAAGCAAGGACGGTCTTATTCGTCTTTAGGATTTCCCGCTTCATCCGCCGATGCCACGTTGGGTACTCCCTAAGAATAGAAAGTCCAGAACTGAATCTGGTGATGGTCTTACTCAGCGTCCACAGGCAGTCGCCCGTCTTCCACAGGCAATAATTCTTTTTGCCGCTTGGTTTTCGCCGTTTGTAACGGTCGTGCCAGTTGATTTATGTCTAAATGACATCTTGCGCTTGCCTTTTCTGCACGCTGTTGCGAACGGTGGTCGAGTTCGTTTACGCGCTTTGACTACATCTCTATTCCACCTAGCTCGACTATCATCAGCCCATGCCTAACCATGTAGACCTAAGCCAGTTATATTCATATTAGCATATAATCAACTATTTGACTATCCATCCCCACCGTCAAAGTTGGATGGGGAATTCCGCCATTTTTGTTAAACAATCGGCCTTTGAGATCTAATGAAATATGCCTTGGTTCATGAGTGGTTGACTCCCAAAGCAACTGGTGGCTCAGAACTGGTAGTGCAAGAAATACTCAAACACATTGATGCTGACCTGTACGCCCTGATTGATTTTGAATCAACCAATCCCCAGAGTTATCTATATCAGCGCTCTATTGGCACAACATTCCTACAGAACTTACCCTTCGCTCGTAAAGGGGTTCAGAAATATCTGCCGCTGCTACCCTTAGCGATTGAACAGCTTGAACTAGGGGAGTATGATGTTATTCTCTCCTCTTCCCATGCTGTTGCCAAGGGTGTCCTTACTAGTCCCCAACAACTGCACATCTGTTACTGCCATACGCCCATGCGTTATGCCTGGGACTTGACGTTTGATTATTTGCGCAGTAGTTCTATGGGACAGGGTCTTCCAGGCTTGATCACTCGCTATCTGCTTCATCGGTTACGTCAGTGGGACGTGATTACAGCAAATCGGGTGGATTACTTTATTGCCAACTCTCATCACACAGCACGGCGGATCTGGCGCTGCTATCGGCGTAGGGCTGAAGTTATTTACCCACCGGTTAATATTGAACGTTTTCCTTTCCAGGAAGAAAAAGAAGATTTTTATCTGACCGTTTCCCGGATAGTAAGTTACAAACAAGTATCTTTAATTGTTCAAGCTTTTAATCAACTGGGATACCCTCTCGTGGTGATTGGTGATGGCTCAGATTTAGCAGGGATTCGCAACTTGGCTCACAAGAATGTAAAATTTATGGGATTTCAACCCAATGAGGTGGTTGAGCAGTATATGGCTAAAGCTAAAGGGTTTGTCTATGCTGCCTGTGAGGATTTCGGCATTGCCCTGGTGGAAGCCCAAGCTTGTGGTACGCCGGTGATTGCCTATGGTGCTGGTGGGGCACTAGAAACAGTTCTAGATATTCGGCAACATTTAGACAGTGGTACAGGTCTATTGTTTCCAGAGCAAAGCTCAAGGGCTTTGATTGAAGCCATGGAAACCTTTGAGACCTTGGCAGGAAAGTTTAATCGGGAAGCGAGCCGGTTAAACGCTGCCAAATTTGCCCCCAACATTTTTGCTGATCGCTACCTGACATTTTTGGAAAACTGTTATCAAGACTACCAGTTTTAATTTCTCTGGTAAAAAATTAAATATCCTAGCTGGCTATGCGCTATAGCGAGTGTCTCGTAGCTTTATGATTATGACGTGTGGTGTGAATTGAAGGAGTGAGATGACTGCCGAAAGCCAACTTAACTCCGTCAAGATATTGCGAGCATTCGTGAAGCGAGGTTTTCAGCCCCTCGTTTCACGTCGTAGACACAAGAATCTGACTCGCTATCGCTTAGACGGAAATTTTGCCAAGCGACTGTTTGATGTGACCTTTTCCCTATCAGTTCTGATTTCGTTTTTTCCCGTTTACCTGCTACTGGCATTGCTAATTGTGATCAGCTCACCTGGACCAATTTTTTATGTTCAGGAGCGGGTGGGTAAAGACTACAAACCTTTTGCTTGCCTGAAATTTAGAACTATGGTGGAAAATGCCGACGAAATGTTGCTAGAGATGATCGAAAAATCCCCTCAGATACGGGAGGAATTTCAGGATAATTACAAGCTCAAGGATGATCCTCGAATTACTGGAATTGGAAAATTTCTACGGCTGACTAGCTTAGATGAGTTTCCTCAGTTCTGGAATGTACTCAACGGACAGATGAGTGTGGTTGGTCCAAGACCGTTAGTGCCAGAGGAATTGCCCAAATACGGGCGTCACATGGATAAAGTCTTGACAATTCGACCCGGAATTACTGGCTTATGGCAGGTTTCTGGACGCAATGACATACCTTACCACCGCCGTGTGCAAATTGATGTTTACTATGTCAGTTTCCGGAATTTTTGGCTGGATTTATGGATCATCGTGAAAACCATTGGTGTTGTTATTTTTCCCAAAAATAACGGTGCTTACTAGAGGTAACTAGTGCCTGCTAGAGGAGAAATTAGGTAATGGGTGACATTAGGTAATGGATCATGGGTAATGGGTAATAAGCCCAGTTGCCAATTACCCATTACTGATACCAAGTTGCTCTCAAACCTATTATTTAAGCTATTATTTATTGCTTAAGGGCTCAATTGAACGGAATGGGGAGATGGGAGTGAACAAGCTCCTATCTCCTACCCATGTCTTGATGCAGTCGCTCATGGGGGTTTCCCCCAAGACCGC
>NZ_JAAHIE010000077.1:0-15787 GCF_010671945.1 Moorena sp. SIO4E2 | reverse complement strand
CTGCATCGCTAAATGCAAGTCGGTATGATTACCTACTATCAGCATAGTTTGTTGATATGATCGCCCTATCAAACCGGAGGGAAGATCAGATGAACAAAGCAGAACTACGCCGATCCCTGCTTCAAAAGCGCCAGTCTATGTCTGTAGAAGAATGGCGGCAAAAAAGCGATCGCATCTGTACCCATCTACAATCTGGCGTCCTAGTTACCCAGTCACAAACAGTTTTAGCCTATTTCAGTTTTCGACAAGAACCAGATCTAAGTCCCCTATTTACAGACACTAAGCACTGCTGGGGACTACCCCGATGTGTGGGAAAATCTCTCTTCTGGCATACCTGGAAGGCGGGCGTTCCATTGCAAAAAGGAAATTATGGTATTTTAGAACCCAAACCTAATGCTACCACCCTAGAGCCAAAGGATGTGAATTTAATCCTTGTACCCGCTGTGGCTTGTGACCAGCGGGGGTATCGTTTGGGCTACGGTGGTGGTTTCTATGACCGACTGCTGAATTCACCAGAGTGGGATTCTATTCCTACCATCGGCATTGTATTTGAATTTGCCTATATACCTCAACTACCCATTGATGAGTGGGACAAAGGCTTGCACAGTGTTTGTACAGAAACAGGATTCAAGAGGGTGGAACAGATCTGAAATTCCGTGTTTCATACTGTTTCATACTCTTGCTGTACAAAAACTTGAGACTTCGTACTTCATTTAGTAGACGATTGACAATTAAGCGCTCCCTTTGGATAAGCAATACGTTGGTGATTATATTGTTGCCAAACTCTGATGAACACTTGGGCAATTTTTGATAAATCCTGCCGGGTTAGCCCAGAATCGACTAATTGGTTGTCCTGCCAGCGAGCTTTGAGAATTTTATTGACCACCGTAAGAGCAGTTTCCGGAGTGACCTCTTTGAGTGAGCGTAGCGCCGCTTCACAGGCATCAGCTAACATAACTACACCAGTTTCCTGGGACTGGGGAATTGGACCGTCATAACGAAAATATGACTCGTCCACAGACCCAGTACCTTCAAGTTGAGCTTTTTGCTGAGCCTGGAAATAAAAATAGGAAATCAGCAATTTCCCCTGATGCTCTGGGATAAAGTCCCGCACTGCCTTGGGTAACTGGTGCTTACGAGCCATAACCAGTCCTTCGGTAACGTGCTTTTTGATAATTTCAGCACTCTTGAAAGGATCATTAATCTGATCATGCTTGTTCGGACCACCCATTTGATTTTCTATAAACCCTAACGGATCGTGCATTTTACCAATGTCATGGTAGAGCGTACCTGCCCGAACCAGTTCCACATTACAGTGGAGTTCTTGAGCCGCTGCTTCTGCCAAAGAAGCAACAAACAGAGTATGTTGAAACGTTCCAGGTGCCTCAGTAGCTAGACGCTTGAGCAAGGGACGGTTGGGATTAGACAATTCTGCCAGACGAATCGGTGTCACCAGGTCAAACAAACGTTCCAGGTAAGGTGATAGCCCCAGGGCGACAATACTCCAAGCTAAGCCAGACAAACCTAATAACAAGGCTCCTGGCAGAACTGCAGACCAAATTGTACTAGCAGTGGCACTAATAATCAGATTGATAATCAGGGAAACGACACCTTGAGTTAAGCCCACCCCAACTCCGAGCAGAGCCAATTCCTCTCGCGATCGCATTCGTCCTGCCATCAAGGCACCCAGTAAACCACCAGCAACATTTGCTAGTACTTGTTCTCCAGTGACTTCCATACTAAAGGTCACTAAGCCTGTCAGTAAACCCACTACTGTCACGCCCATCGTAGACCCATAAAAGTTCCCTACTAACAAAGCAATAGCAGGCATAGTGTAGGGAATCTCGAAGAAGGGACTCTTGAAAAGTATTGATATTGGCATACTCAGGGTCAGTAGCAATACCAAAATGTAGTCCCGCCGTCTCCATTTCGGGTGAACTCGCCGTTGCACTAAGGCAAAGATGCCCACCGTAGTAGTAACCAAACCACCAAATCCCATCAAACCCAGCCAGTTAATTCCTCGACGGCTTAAGTCGAAATAATCCAGTAGTACAAAGTCTGTTTGAGTGATGGTTTCACCTTCGGTTACAATCACATCTCCTTTCCGCACTGAAACCATCATTGGTTCCACTTTTTCTGCTGCCTGTTCTGCTATGAGCTTGGTTAATTCTTTGTTTTCGATCAAGTTGGGTTCTAAAACTCTCACTAGTAAATACTTGGCTAGTGGTTGAGCTTCCTGGGGCATAAGGCTACTCAAGTTTACCTTCACCGCCTCTTGGATCAGATTTGGTGGTAATCCTGGAACAATGCCTTGGGTCAGGATGCGACTAGCAGCCTGCTTAATGACTATGCGGGTTTTCTGCCAATCTTGATCTGATAGATCGAGTACGGAAACATCATTTAGGCTACTGAATTCAGGGCTAAGGTATTCTGAGAGCTGAGGCAACACCTGAGCATACTGTTGGCGAGCAGCAGATATTGACTCAATCAGAGCTGAGAACTCTTGTTCAGAAGACTTTTGACGGTAGCTTTGCAGTTCACTTACTGCCTGAACAAAAGCTACATTTAATGAATTTTCTGGCGGAGTCGGTGGTTTGGCTTCAGAATCAAACCCGTTGCCATGGTTATCGATATCTGAAAATGCCAAGATAGCCCGCCATTCCCATTCCTTACTTTGCCGTAGATACCGCTGGGTGGCGATGGATAGTACATCAGTCTTTACAAAAGGAAAAACACCGCTGTTAGTGCGCAGTTCTTCGACAGCGTCCAGAGACTTATCAAGATTTTGATAAATTCCTTCTGTAACAGATTGGTCAATCATCAAGACTGGTTGAGCACCTCTTTGAGCTTCTTTGCGTCTCTCAGCCGTGGTCTTAGAGTCCTCAACTATAGCATCGAATGGTGCCCGGATTGTCTGTGGTGCTACTCTGTCTTCACGTAGCTGTGGCTGATTGTAAAAGCGCCCTCCCATAACACTGGTCAGGGAAACCACTGCTAAAGTCCACATTACAGGTAGAGTAATTCTCTGTTGAATTTGGTGCTGGCTTTTGCCCCAATCTTTTCCTGAAGTTAGGCTAGTCGAAGTGCCTTCACCATGGGTTGGAGACTCTCTCGGCTGTAGAGGTTGTCCTTTCAAATTCTCCTGCTGTGGGCTAACTGAGGATTTGGCAGCACTAGAGGAGTTAAATCCCAAAAAACTGCGAAGGTGCTGAGATGTTCGCCGTAATTGCGTGATCGGCTGCGTCAGCGAATTGAACGTTTTCATAGCACAGGAATGGCAATGTCTGGTAACAGTAGCGGTCTGCTCACAATTTGCTGTGTGGTGGTGGCATTTTGCTTAAAGACATCTACATTTATTTATTATTCATAAAAAACACTGGAAAGTTTGCCTCCACTCATTTTAAATCCACTCATTTGACATGGGTAGAGCCCACGTTGCGTGGGAAACTTCCAGTGACAATCAGGCCTTGTATACTGTAACAGTAACTGGAGTTTGCGAACAGAAAACTTCATTAAAGTGGTAATTATGGTTTCGTGGTTACCTTGGTCAATCCCCATGGCTATTGGTTGGGTTTGACTTCCAGATGATTCACAGACCAACTTCACCGTAAATACGCCTAGGTCATTATTTACAACTTTAGCTTTTCTTTCTTTGATCCATTCCCTAGGGGAACTTGGGGTAATTTGCATTAGTGGCTGTCGAGTTGGTGATAAAATGGCTACTCCCATGGAGATAATCCTCAATCATGGAGTTATAAGTCCCCTCGACCACCTAATCCAAGATGATTCCTGTCGTTAACCGCGACTGAAGTCAGCAGTCTTGCAGATACTCCAGCTTAGGGGTTGTGGCTGGAAGTTCTTACCAGGATTAGGCTCAATGGTCTAGTCACACTTAGGCTTAAGTCTTACCCCATAAGCACCCTTTATTGCGGGGTCAGTAACAGAATATAATCTCAGACTTCACTGATTTTTAGCTGACAAGGCTCAGAAGCCAGTGTTTTTTTAGATCATCTTAGTTTAACTGGTTTATATTGGTTTTACCTATAGCTGTGGTAGCAAATTCAACACCACGGGTGCAACACAGGCCATGAAAATTTTATGTACCATCAAGTTTCAGGCTACAGCCCCTTGTAGGTGGAGCTTCATTTTTGGTTTGACAGTCCGTTGATTGAACAGCTTATCGCGATCCGATCACTCTTGGTGCTACCACAGCTAGCTTCTGAAACTCAGCTATGGCTGAAACATCATATACACCTGACCACACTGCCAACAACTGGTCTGCTAATTGCCATTGGTCAACCCCAGTACCGCTGAGGTTAAGCGCCATCAGCCAGGGCACTGGAATACCGATGATACCGTTATAGGCACCAGCTAAAGCACCTGTTAAGGCAGCAGTAGTTTGTGATTGATAGCCTGTAAGAGCTGCACGAGTTACACAGAGGCGAAAATCTTCTGGGGTGTTTAGGAAACAGTACAATGCTAAGGCAATCGATAAAGAGCAGTCATCCTCAGACTCATTTCTACGCCTTTGCTCTCGACGCAGCTGGATAACAGTTTGTTCTAAACTTGCCCCAAGCTCGAGTAGAGTTTGTAATTGTTCCAAGTGTTGCACCCAGACCTTTTGATTTTGATAGTTCCCTAGGTAGGCAATGATTCTGGAAATCAGGGTAGGGCAGTCAAGTTTTTCGGTAAGGGCGATCGCTGTCGCCCAAGCTATTGTCAAGACACTCTCAAACCTTTCAGAATCATTTTGCCAAATTGCTGCCGCCTCTAGCAGTTTTTGGCGCAACTTGACTTCATCTTCATGAAAAAATAATGCTATTGGTAAGGTTGCTACTGCTGCTTCGCTACTGTTGGCAGTCCCTTTTAATGAAAGGATAGAGGGTTGAGCCTTTTCACACTGCACTAACCAATCTCCTAAATCGAGGTTGCCACAGCGAATCAAACTTTCAATACCACAAGTAGCAATCTTGCTCCAATGGGAAATCGTCTTACTCAGACCAGCATCCCCTTGGGATGGCGGTCGAAATCTTACTTGAGCTGGTCGTAACTTTTGGCAGCCACTCCCAGCCAGGATTTCTCCCACAAGGCTACCTAACAAGGCACCTCTAAATCGGTTCAAAAGTGAGTACCGCATCCATATTTTGTCAAGAAATCTAGTGTGCTTTTAAATTGCCTTTTTCAACCCGCAAGGCAGCACCCATCAAATTTTTGATTTTAATTACCAATCGATTTTCTCAATGTAAGAACTAGAGCCTGTAACCCCAGTCTATAGCTGTTAGCTCCAAAACCACTAATCTGACCGACTACCACTGGTGCCATGAACGAATGATGTCTAAAGGCTTCTCGTTGATAGATGTTGCTAAGATGAACTTCTACAGTTGGCAAGGCTACCGCAGCTATTGCATCTCGAATAGCCACACTGGTATGGGTATAAGCAGCAGCATTAATTAAAATCCCGTCGTGGTGTCCTAAAGCTTCATGTATCCTATCGACTAAGATACCTTCATGATTAGACTGCAACGCTGTCACGCTTGCCTCAAGCCTTTGCCCTTCTTGCTCTAGGAGATAGTTAATCTCATCCAAGGTGACAGATCCATAAATACCTGGTTCTCGCTGTCCCAGTAAATTAAGATTGGGACCATGGAGAACCAGGATACTTAGACGTTTTCGAGAATCACCGGACACAATGACTATCTAATTCCGACGACACCTTGGGTCATTAACAGGAATGGGGATTGGTTCTGGTTCAGGCTGAGCCTCAGGACCTAATAGCGCTTCAATAAGCTTGCGCGCCCATTCTTGAATTTTTTCCAAAACCTTTTCTATATAGTCCATCAAGCAAAAAGCTCCTATAAGACCACTTGTATCTTTTCTTTTACACTTTCAGTTCCCTAACAGGTTAAAAACCATTACTGCTTTTTGAGCAGATCAGCAAGGGAATCAGTCTTGCCTAAGGTTTTTTTGGCTTGACCATGACTCTGAGAAAGGAAAAAGAACAAAGTGTTGTATCTATTATGTTAATAAGGCTAGCACATTTTATACAATTCATTCAACCAAGATACATTAACCGTGTTTATACCCTCACCAGCATAAGACCTATCAGTTGCCTGACCGAAAAATTGGGGAGTGTGAGGGGTGAGGTCTATACGCCCCTAGCTTTAGATATGGGGTTAGCATCACCCCTGACATAAAACAATTGAGGGATTCGGCGTTTCATTTGTTCTGTTTGTGTTATGATGTTATTACTGGCCTACCACAGGTGAGAAGTCGTCGGTATCACCAATTAATCTACGACGTAAAGCGATGGTAGCAGCAAGGGAGCGAAAAACCCTAAAAACGCATGGACTCTAAAGAGTACCGACCAAAGCGCAAAAGTTAAGTTTTTTAGTCAAAGGTAGGGCGGGGCACGCCCAAACCCTGGGAGAGTTATTCCAGTAAGCTTGTGGAGAGCAGACCGCTGGGTACACTTGCTTAAACTAGATAATGCGTTTGTAGACGGTTATTTGGTGCGAGGAACGGTAAAACCCTTGTGTATTAAAGTCAGCTCGTCGAAACAAGAATCCCCTGGCATAAGCGCCATGGGGAGTGTCAATCAGTCAGTAATATTTGCCGAAAGGCTTGCCTGGTTTCGGGCTTCAAATAATTCTGTTGTAAGGTTTGCCACTGTTGCCATGATTTGTAGCGGTTGGCCTGTAGTAACTGAGCCAACTGGGGAGCGTTATGCTTTAGGTCTGAGTGAAAGACAGAGTTTAAGAATTCGTCTAAAACCATACTGTCCTGAATATCACCTAAGATGCCTTGAATTTGCTTCATATCTTCGACATAGTCCTTATAGGTAGGACTATAGAGTTCAGTAAATAGATTCATTTGGTAACGCACCCGCTTGGCTTGCTTGCGTAGATCGTGAATCATTGATCCACGAATGGCTAGCAGGGACTCAACTGCTGCTGGTTTCAGCTGCTTGGGAGTTTGGCTACCAGTATCCTTAAGATCAACGCCCACTAGCCAAGCGGGGTGGAGTAACAGGCGGCTGACAATGGGTAAGAGTAAATCAGGTAATACTGCAGCCGCTGGCATCTGAGCCATTTCTTTATAGGTGGGTTTTTTTAGCCACAGTTTTAAGGTTTGCTTAAGCTTTTGGTGTGGCTTACCTTGCAGAACGTCCCGAACTTGTTTTAAAGCTTTGCACCGCTTTTTTTCCAAGTAAACGTAGGCTTGCTTCAATGCTTTCCGTTCTTTGGTCGGTAACTTGGGTTGGTAACCTTTGTGGAGGGTTTCTTGGAGGACATCTAGATCTCGAAGACTCCCTAGAATACGGGCAATCTTACCAATCTGTTTTTCAGAGGCTGCTTTGGGCAAGACTACGGCAGGGGTAAAACTAGTGACGGCGGTACGCAAGCGCCGCATTCCGATACGCATTTGGTGCAGCTGTTCGGGATCTCGATCTTCGAGAACGGCGGCTTCGTGACTAAGCATTTTCTGGAAGTGTTTCTGAATTCCCAGATAACTCCATTCTCCAATGGTTTTGGTTTGGGGTAATACTAGTTTGTTCATCGTCCCAGATACGTTTAACCCGGTAATTCGTGGGCTTCGCCGGAATCCGTGTATAGCACGTCAGTAATTGACGAGGAGGTATCTCTCAAAGCTTTCAGGAAAATCCCAAAAGCGCCATTGTGGTCTCGATCAAGTGTGTGTCCGCATTCAGGGCACAAAAACTTCTTAGATCCGCCTAACTTACGGTGAACATGGCCACACCTTGTACAAGTCTTGGAAGTGTACTCTTCAGATACGTCTACTACAAAACAACCTCTTTTAGTTGCCTGATGCTTCAACGTCATCTTGAATCGGTAATGTGCCCAATTCATCATTGCCCTAACTGTTTTACTTCTGATTTTCCTTTTAGCCTTACCGACCATTTGTGATGTTTCAAACTTTGGTAAGTAAATAACTTGATATTCAGAAGTTAGATAGCAAGAAATTTTCTTGTGGGCTTCATCAATTAGGTTACGAATTTTTACCCTAATCCTTTGAGCAGCCTTCCTTAACTTAAACCTCTTTCTCTTGTTAGGGCGTCCCTTGGCCAAGGCTGCCTGACAAATTAATCGATCTAAATGAGAACACAGGCGATAAACCCTTCCAATGTCCCCAGTCCCTAAGTCTATAAATCTCTGGCCATCAAATCCAGTTAAAAAGCTCCTCACGCCTGGGTCTAAGGCGATTGCTTTTTGAGGGATAGGGAAATTATCTTGGTCTGATTCAACGGCAAAGCTAATAAACCACCGACCTCGATCAATGCTAAGTATCGGCTCGTGAGTCATTTTCTCAGGGAGTGGTTCACTGCTAGTGAACGTTAATCCTTTGGTCTGTCTAGGATAAAAGACACCTTTGGAGAAATTAGACTTTTGGAATCGAATAGATTGGACTGGATCGCAGTACCGCCTAAACTTAGTATGACCACCAGATTTAATAGCAGCTTTGTACGCTTCAAAAGCTTGAAACACTGCTAATTGTCTAGGGTTGTAGGGAGTTTGATTTACCCATTCAGGAACATCTAACATCACCTTTTTCCTGAGGTCATACTTCCCAATTTTTGTAGTTTTGAGGATGGCGACCGCTTTATTGTAACACCATCTAGCTGCGTTAATCCAAGTTCTCCATTTAAGCTTCAGTTCAGTTCCCGGGTAAACTCGGATCTTCTTTGATAGCAGTTTTGTACTTCCTGAGACCGTAGAGTCGGCAACTGAAGACATGGACAATGGCGAGGATATTCTCCACCATCTCTCCCTCATAAGATAGGTCTGACTGGTTGAGAACCAAGATCTTGCCACCGTTTTGCGTAACATACCATTCGATAAGTTCAAATCCGAATCTTGGCCTACGGTCTTTGTGTGGGACCACAACCAGGTTGATATCTCTTGACATGACCCGTCCCAATAAGGTTTTAAGACCTTTTCGCTTGTAGTTGAGTTCTCAGCCGATGTCAAAGATGATTTCTGCTTCCGGGAATTGCCCTTGGCAGAACGCCGCTTGCCTTTCGAGGTCGTCTTTTTGTTTTTTGCTTGAAACCCTGGCGTAGATGACGACTGGCTTGTTTGGGACTTGTCCAAGAACGGAGTCAACATCGTACCTCTGTTGATTACTTGGGGTTCTAATGGTTTTGATTTTTCCTGCTTGATCCCAGTATCGGAGTGTTCGCTGTGATACTCCAAGGATTTCGCAAGCCTTTCGGGGTGGAACATAACGCATCAGCGGTTAGTAATAATTGGCTTTCTATATACTGGTACCAGAGTCTGCCGATGAATTCCAGACACTGCCGGAAAAATAATCATCTATTAGCTACAGTCTGAGGTCTAGCAAGCCAGACTCTTGAGATTGAGGTTGAGTGGACTCAGGATAGTTAGAGTCCAAAGCTTAACCTCAAGTTAACCAAAATCCCACTTTGATTAACTTGAGGTTAAGGATAAAAATAATGCTATATATTTTTACTTAGTCAGAGAATATTGTCAAGTTATGATCAGACTTTCCATAGAGGTTTGCAGCTCATGAGTCAGGTCAACTATAGCTTATCTAGCACCATGACGACTGGCTCGATAGGCTGGGTAAAACTCAGAGACCGATATTGGTTTACCAACTCTCATCTGTACCCTTTGCTTACCTAATCGAGGACGATCAAAGGGGTTGCCACCCTTGAGGCGAGTCACCAGATCCCATAGCAGTAAGGTTGTCTCAACAAACCGCTCGACGGTGGGTTTTTCCAGCACATATTGACCTGGTGAGATAAATTTTAGGGGCGGTTGGGCATAACTCATCGGTGTCTGGTCGATAGTGTCTGTTGGATGATACTTGCAGCACTAACTGATTAATCGAAGGTTTGATTGATTGTGATCAGATGTAGTGATCTAAGGATGGATAGTTCCATCAGGCATAATTGTTTCCCTTAGATTAGCTTGGCTTAGTTCAGCTTCAATGATAGTAGCCCCAGTTAAGTTAGCTTTACTGAGGTTAGCGCCCCTCAGCTTAGCTGTAGTGAGGTTAGACCCGCTTAAATTAGCTTTGGTAAGGTTCGCCCATCTAATGTCAACCCCGTAAAGGTCTGCCTCTGCTAGGTTAGCTCCAAACAGATAGCTTCCACTCAGGTGAGCTTCTGCTAGGTTAGCCCCTGGACACTCAGCTTTGTATAGGTAAGCCCCAAGCAGTTCAGCTTGATGAAGATTAGCATTGCTCAGATTAGCATGGCAGAGATTGGCAGCCATAAGGTTAGCCTCAACCAGGTTAGTCCGTCTTAGCTTTGCCCCACTTAAATCTGCTTCTGAGAGATTAGCTTTGAGCAAGCTAGTGCCAATTAGGTTAGCATTACTCAAATCAGCTTCCATCAGGTTAGCTAGGGTCAAGTCAGCCCCAATTAAATTGGCACCATTTAGGTCAGCCCTGATCAGGTTAGCTGCTATAAGTTTAGTCCCAATTAGCTCTGCCGAGATCAGTTTAGCTTTGATTAGTTCAGCATCTTGGAGGTTGGCATTACTGAGGTTAGCTTGACTGAGGTTAGCGCTAATCAGTTTAATATTGCCTAGATTTGCCTTTTTTAGGTTAGCTTTTGCTAAGTTTACCCTTTCAAAGTTAGCCCCATTGAGGTTAACTTCGCTAAGGTCTGGTTCTAGATCTAGATTTGTCTTTCTCCATTCTGTCCATCTCAATGGATCTTGTTTGAGTAGAGCAAGATGTTCTAGATTGGCCATTGAGGTTCTCCTTCACATTATGTAGCGGTGCCAACAAAGACTTTAACCCAATGGCACTACATTAAGGGATCAGGTCAGGAAGAATTCCTTTCTATTCCTTGCGCTTGGCAGCAGGATGTTCACGACCACTCACGCTTTCAATAGCAGTCAGCGCTGCTTGAGACGCTGCTAATATATCCCGTTCTTCTCCGCCTAGGTAGAGGCGTCCAAAGCTGCCCACTGCACTAATTTGTAAGATGTTAATTAAGGCGGATTTCTCTGCTTCATTGGCAGCTAGGGCAGCATAGGCAGCTGGCTCAACTTCTAATACATATAGGGTTTGCCCTGCTAGCAACATTTGACCGCGCCGTGTGCGATTAATTAACTGGGTCTGGTGGGCATCAATATTACGGATAATTTGGCTAGAAATGACCCGAGGTTTGAGCCGATCCTGTTCACGGACGCCCAGTGCGTCTAAAATTGCTTTGCCAGCTGTACGGGTTTCCCCTTGTTTATTAGCATGCACCTCTAGAAGTCCGTAAAGCCGTTCGACCACCAGCACTCCTGGACGCACGGCAGTGGATTTGAGGGCAATATCGGTAATCCGGTTAATTTCAATACCTGGTGAGATTTCAATCCAAAGGGAGGTATCTCCTGGTAAGGGCAAAAATCCTAACGCTACTGTTCCCATGTAAGCGGCGTGCTGAGGCTGCAAGCTGTCTATGTATACGTAACTGCGTAGTTCAATACCCAAAGTTTATATCTGTTCCTTTTTTAGTGACTAGAAGTTGTCCAAAAGGCAATTCGCACTCACAGAAGCCTACCACACCTCTCGACCTTCTGGTTTACCCCAGTGAACCTCTTCACTGATTTCGACTTGATTGGCTAGTAATTCATCTAGGGTATATTCTTCAGGTTATTCTACCGGTCCCAAGACTAATTTTCCGTCTACAACCCTGGAGATTATATTCATCTTTAGTCCCTACTGCTAAGCAATGGCTTTGGGAATTATAATGGCTAAGGAGTTTCTCCACCTACTGATATCCGTTAGTGAAGCATCTCGGTTGGAGATTCGTAATGGTGTTGATTTTATGAATTTTAATTACAGATATACAGCCGCCATAAAACTATGGTAAATTCAGGGGTATTAGTTTCTTTTTAATTCAATTGTCTGCTGCGTTTTTTTGCTATAAATCTGATAATTATTCCAGAAAAATATCCATCATGGCTTTTAATATGATTATTTGTTAATTAATTTAATTTAATTGCTAGTTTTTTTTTTGCCTATAAATTATCTATCGTAATTATCTGGATATTTTATTTATATCTAAGTTTTTTTTGATAGCATAAAAACTATTATAATAAAGAGTATTGTTTGATCATAACAATGATCAAAATAGCGTCAAAAACTCTTGTTTATCTTTTATTAATTTTTATTTAAACAGTATGATTTTATTTATAGACAGCAATAAGTATTATCACTATCACTTAAATCTAGTCTTGTTTGGTTGAGCTATGAATTGAAAAACGTCTCCAATATTACATTTTTAAGAGTCCGTTGGTTATCGATAATAATCTGGTTGATAGGGGATTGGTTAATGCTTTGGTTGCTCTTACTGATATCTAGTTTATTTAAAGCTCCGATGGTAACCTGTTCACTAATCAAAGCAAGAAAACGTAAGGTGTTGCGTCAGTCTTAGAATGAATAGGAGTAGAGTGGGCATCCTGCCCGCCCGAAAATATTGATAACAGGCAAGATGCCTGTTCCACAAAACTATTCACATCATTCCATTATTAAGCAACGCCAAACGTAAAGCTTCGCAAGCTAAAACGTCTATAACCAAGATTATGCTAATTGAAATTAAACTAGAAACTAGCCTATAATCACATACCTTCTCAGAGGTTGAAGAGTATGTCAATCCTGGCTGACATACTGTTGATGAAAGTTTTAAACTGATGAGATAATGGTAGTTTGGTCTAAAAAGGAAGTAAGTAATGCGACTGTCTCAGATGCTGTTGGTGACACTGCGGGAAGACCCAGTGGAAGCAGAAATCCCTAGCCATAAACTTTTGCTCCGTGCGGGTTACATTCGACGTATTGGCAGTGGCATATACGCCTATTTACCCATGATGTGGCGTGTCCTCAAAAAAGTTTCTCAGATTGTGCGGGAGGAAATGGATGCCACAGGTGCTCAAGAGTGTCTACTGCCTCAGCTACAACCGTCTGAGCTGTGGAAAGAATCGGGTCGTTGGGACACCTACACCAAAGCTGAGGGCATTATGTTTGCTCTGATTGACCGACAAAAGCGGGAATTGGGGCTTGGACCAACCCATGAAGAGGTAATCACTACTGTTGCTAAGGACATGATTCGCTCCTATCGGCAATTACCTCTAAACCTGTATCAAATTCAAACTAAGTTCCGAGATGAAATTCGCCCCCGATTTGGGCTGATGCGGGGACGGGAATTCATTATGAAGGATGCGTACTCCTTCCATACCGATCACGAAAGCCTGAAAAAGACTTATCAGGCGATGGATCAAGCCTATAGAAATATGTTTAGCCGCAGTGGTTTGGAGTTTAGAGCGGTTGAGGCTGACTCTGGGGCGATTGGGGGTTCGGGTTCTCAAGAATTTATGGTTCTGGCTGATGCTGGGGAAGACGAGATTCTCTACACAGAGGATGGCAAGTATTCTGCCAATGTGGAAAAAGCGGTTTCCTTACCACCAGACCTAGAGCCCTCACCCTATAACACTTATGAAAAACTAGAAACTCCAAACACCTCAACTATTGACACCCTCTGTCAATTCCTGAAGTGCTCTGCCACTAGTGTGGTAAAAAATGTCCTTTACCAAATTGTCTATGACAACGGGATGACGGTGTTGGTTTTAGTGAGCATTCGGGGGGATCAAGATGTAAATGAGGTGAAGTTACAGAATGAATTGGTGAAATTGGCAGACCAATACGATGCCACAACGGTTTTAGCCCTGACGGTACCAGAGGTGGCTACCCAGGAAAAATGGGCATCGAAACCTCTACCTTTGGGCTACATGGCACCTGATTTGGCAGATGATTATATCAAGTCAGCTAAAGATATTGCGCCTCAGTTTTTGCGGTTGGTAGATCAAACAGCAGTGGAACTGAAAAACTTTACTACTGGTTCTAATGAGTCAGGCTATCACGTAGTTGGTGCCAATTGGGGTGAGCAATTCCAGTTACCGAAGCTAGTGGTGGATGTCCGTAAGGCGAGTCCAGGCGATCGCGCCATCCATGACCCGAATCAAACCCTAAAAAGCGCTCGCGGAATAGAAGTTGGCCATATTTTCCAGTTGGGGACGAAATACTCATCGGCGATGGGGGCTACCTACACCAGTGAGCAAGGGGAAGAAATTCCGTTATGTATGGGCTGTTATGGGGTGGGAGTGTCTCGGTTAGCTCAAGCAGCTGTAGAGCAATCCTATGACAAGGATGGGATTATCTGGCCAGTTGCGATCGCACCCTACCATGTGATTATCACGATCCCGAATGTGGGAGATACCCAGCAGATGGCAGCAGCAGAAAAACTTTACACTCAACTCAATGAAGCAGGTATCGAAACCCTGCTTGATGACCGCAACGAACGAGCTGGGGTCAAGTTCAAAGATGCTGATTTAATTGGGATTCCCTACCGGATTGTCACTGGGCGATCGCTTAAAGATGGCAAAGTGGAAGTGGTGGAACGGGCTACCCACAAATCGACAGAACTCTCCCTTGAGGAAGTGCTACCCACCCTGAAGCAGTGGATTGATACAGCTCTAAGGACGGTTTAGGATTGAGGGTTGCAGGTTGAACGCGATTGCGTGGCCTTTTGGCCAAGGTTGTTCGCCCAAGGCGATTTGATCTAGGGTAGGTTGAAGGATACAAGGAAGGATACAAGGATAACCATTGGGTGAATATGACGAATGACTAATCAGTGTTAAACCCATTCTATGGGTAGGGAAACAGTAAACTTCGCTCCCTTACCCAATTCACTGTCCACAGTTATCTGACCCGCCATCAGATCACAGAGCTTTTTCGCGATCGCTAAACCCAACCCAGCCCCACTATACTTGCGGGTGTCCGACTCATCTACCTGAGTGAAGGGTCAGTCAGTTGGAGTTGAGTACTGTCAGTTCGAGCATGCTGCATCATGCTTTGAATGATGCCCTCGGCTCTTTGACCATGAAGTTTGATAGCGAGAGAATTGTCTCGCAGTTCTGTCAAGGTGTCTTTGATATAGCTAGCTGTTGTTGTTTCTATATGCTCTAATTGTATTTTAAATTCTTCGATGAGTTCCTCAGCTAACTCCATCGAACCTTCGGCATAATTGTTGACAAAGTTGAGAGGATTCCTCAGTTCATGGGCAACCCCTGCAGTTAAGGTACCGAGGTATGCTAGTTTCTCTGTGGCAATAATTTGCTCTTGGGCTTCCTTAAGCTGTTGGAAAGTCTTACTTAACCTGGTTTCCGCCGCCGCACGTTCCGCAACTTCTTGTTTCAAACGGGCATTTTGTTCATCAAGGGTTATAGTCAAATGTCTTAGTTGTAGATGTATCCTTACTCTAGCTAATACCTCGTCTTGTTGAAACGGTTTGGTGATGTAATCGACGGCTCCGATGGAAAGACCTTTGACCTTATCAACTGTGTCAGTCAGTGCGGTCATGAAAATTACGGGGATGTCTCGATTTGAAGGGTTTGCTTTTAGTCTTTTGCAAGTCTCAAATCCGTCAATTCCTGGCATCATTACGTCCAATAGAATTAGATCGGGTTGATTATAGTTAACTTGTTCAATCGCGCTTTCACCATCTGTTTCCACAGCAACCGTAAAGCCAGCATTGTGCAAAGCCTGGGATATGACTGATAAATTGGTGGGTGTATCATCTACAACTAAGATGAGATTTTTGTCTTGATCGTATGTCACTGGTTCAGGGTCATATCAACACAAATCGATTTACTCATAAATTGTAAAATATCTATAATTTATCATCCCTTAACCATGTCTAAGTCTAAATTTATTTATTAAAATAAAACAAATAGTTTTGAGTTATAATCCT
>NZ_JAAHIE010000769.1:0-2921 GCF_010671945.1 Moorena sp. SIO4E2 | reverse complement strand
GGGAATCGGGAATCGGGAATCGGGAATCGGGAATCGGGAATCGGGAATCGGGAATCGGGAATCGGGAATCGGGAATCGTAAAGCTAAATCTGTTACCTGTTGCCTATTACCTGTTCCTCAGTCAACAATCAAGCAACATTAAACCTACCCTTCACCGAACGCCAAAGGCGAACAACATTCAACATTCAACTTTTACCCAACCTTCAACCTTCACCCAACATTCAACCTTCAACCAACATTCAACCTTCAACCAACATTCAACCTTCAACCAACATTCAACCTTCAACCAAATTTAAACCTTCAACCAACTTTCAACCTTCAACAACATCCCAACGAAGCGGTGGGCTAATAATACCTTTTTCGCTATCTTTTGAACGCACTAAAAGCTGATACACATGCCAATGGTAGTCATAGGTATAAGCCCGATTCGGTTCATAAACCCCAACATCAACAAAATACTTACCACCGTTTAAATCTAAGCGGGATAGATGGAGTTTTATTTTTCCTTTACCTTTAATACCTGGTAAGGATGCTCCCATGGTAGTTGTGTTAGTCTCAAGACAGATTTGACCATCTTCAGTGCTAATGATGACACTAAAAATTAGTCCATCAATTGGTTGAAGTGACAAGTACTCAATGTCAATGGCCAAGGAATCACCACTATTAATCTCTAAGCTAGGTAACAGCAGCACATCGGTAATTTCTACTTCTAGAGAGCCAAACCGGTTTTCATTCATTCGCAGTTCCACACCAGACCTAGTCAGTTGGGCAGGTCTGTTGGGAGTAGGTTGCTGGGTTTGCGATCGCATTTGATTGACATACTGTCCTGCTACCACTTTTGGCTCACCGTAAGCCATGATTTGTCCTTGTTGTAGCCACAAAGCGCGATCGCAAAGTTGCTCAATTTGCTCGCTACTGTGAGAAATTAGGACAATAGCACAGCCAGACTCTTTCAACTGAGCAATTCGTTCCAAGCACTTAGCCTGAAATGCCAAATCCCCAACGGACAGAAACTCATCAACTAGCATCACATCTGGGTCTGTGTGTACAGCCACCGAAAACGCCAGCCGCATCTGCATCCCTGTACTATAAGTGCGGACTGGGTTATCGATAAACTGCTCAAGTTCAGCAAACGTCACGATTTCATCAAAACGCCGCCCCACCTCTTGACGAGTAAGACCTGCTACAACACCACTAACAAAAGCGTTTTCTCGCCCAGTCAAATCTGGATGGAAACCAGCCCCCAAATCCAGCAGCGCTCCAATGGAGCCATTAACCCTAACCTTCCCTTCATCCGGTTTTCCAACCCCACCAATCAAGCGCAATAACGTTGATTTACCTGCTCCATTGTGACCGAGAATGCCTAGCATTTGGCCTGGGGAAACCTTGAACGTAATATTCCGCAACGCCCAAAACCCTTCCGCTGCCATAATATGCCGAAAACCCGACAGCGCCGCCTCCATAATAGTAAGCGGTCGCTCAGGATGATAGTAGTTAAAGCGTTTACCGAGTCCTTGAACAATAATTGCATCAACCATCTATAATTCCTCCACAAAGCGATCGCTCTGCCACCGGAAAATTTGAAGACCGATAGGTAAAAACACTGCCGTGACCAAAGCCATAACTAGCAGAGCTATCCAATCCGGTGGTGTTCCTTTAATTAGTACAGCGCGATAGGCGGTAACCAGATGCACCATCGGGTTAAGGTAATAGAAAAACTGGTAATTTTTGGGCACATTAGTAATTTCATAAAAAATAGGTGTGAGATAAAAAAACAGCTGTAGAAGTACACCGATAGTATGCTGGGTGTCGCGAAATATTACATTAAGCCCAGCTAGTATATAGGCTAAACTAATGGTAACGGAAAACTGTAGAGCTTGTAGGATTGGTAACAGTATAATTACTGGCTGTAGCTGAACACCATCGATTAACAGAAAGATAACTAATATTGGCAGGGCTAGAATAAAGTGAATCAGACCTGTTGTTACGGTAACCACCGGTAAGATAGCGTTGGGAAAACCCGGTTGTCGGATCAGGGGGCGATTACTAATAATCACCCCAGTGGCTTGAAAAAGAGACGTGTTAAACCATGTCCATACCAACAAACCAGAAAATGCAAAGGAGGTATATTGAGGAATATCAACCGACAATACAAAACGGAAAACAAAGGAAAATACAGCTAGCTGGAGTAGTGGATTAAGCAGCATCCAAGCTACTCCCAAAACTGACCGTTTGTAGAGTAGCTTCATCTCCCGATTAACTAGCTCTCGTAGCAAATCATAGAGATAAGAAAGCCGCCACTTGTAAAATTGTTTGAGTTTTGATTTTCGATGTTGTATTGAAGACATTGGAGTAATATAGCATTTGACAGCAGTTGTCAATTGGTTTAGGTAATTTCGCCCTCCCTGGTTTTTAGAGAGCAGGGAGCAGGGAGCAGGGAGCAGGGAGCAGTAAATAGGGAATAGTAGGAAATAGATCCGATTATTTGATGATCTATTTTAAAATGCTATATTACTATTTTTTTAGACTTTAATAAAGCAGTAAATTAAAGCTTGATAGGGCTTTATTCAACCCATTGTGATTTAATTTTTTAGTTATTCAAAAAAACTTAAAACCTTGATTAAATAAAAGTTTCAGTCTTTGGCTGAGATTATTGTTTTACGAGAGTGAAACAATATTGTGATAATTTTTGTTCCCTACTCCCTACTCCCTACTCCCGACTCCCGACTCCCGACTCCCGACTCCCGACTCCCGACTCCCTACTCCCTACTCCCTTTGCTATACGACCTTCACGTTTAACCCGCAGATGGGACTGCCACAAAGACCAAACTCCAGCCAGATTACCTGTCATTTCCAACCAGATTAGGGAGATTGGATAATCGCTCCAACCTCTGAGCCGTTGATAGATGCGAGATAAATGA
>NZ_JAAHIE010000768.1:0-2925 GCF_010671945.1 Moorena sp. SIO4E2 | reverse complement strand
TGGGGCATTTCTAGACTATGGATTCATCAAAATGTCGAAATAATAATTTTTTCGTTGATGTTCTAGTTCTAGACGATTCATACTCTCTTTAGCATCAATTGCATGATGTTGAACATCAGCATTGATTTGTGTTGCTTCTATATACGCAGCACCTTTAACGAATGCTTCACAGTTTAATCCAGCTACTACGTTGGTAACACTTGAGCGATCGTGATGATAACGCTGTCCATATTGCTGATGATTCCGACCACTTTGGACTTGATTTGTAGCTTGACTATTGCGACGATTTGTTTCTTTTTTACCATTAGCATTACCTCGAATTCCAAAAATACTGACACCACCTCCACCTCCAGCAGCGCGGTTATAGAAGCTGTTAGATTCTTGAGAGTATTCCCGATTAAACTGATGGGATAGACTGCTAGTACTCTCAGTAGAAACAATATTATTTTGCCGATTAGCAGCTACAATATCGTTGCAATAGGTGCGTGGATTATCAGCTAAAGCATCATGGTTAATCCAAGAGCTGTAGGGTTCAGCATAGGCAGGTATAACAGAAGTAATGATAATGGTGGCTGTGATCAGAGAAGAAAATAATCCAAACCGCATTTGTTTCTCCTTAAGTTGAAATAATCAGTCTGTTGCTGATGAAGATAAGTGGTTTTCAATTAGTGCGTAGGGTGTGTTAGGGGCGGACTTGCCCTTATTTTTAGCCTCGTAGCCAGGGTTGGGATAGTCCGCCCCGTAACGCACCACCAAAAGGCTGGCTCTGATTTTCCACCTCTTTCCCAGTGTTGGGACAGCCCGTCCGAAAACTGTAACAGGCAAGATGCCTGTTACACTCACCGGGTCAAACAGTAAAAATGAGATGCACCCTCTCGGTTAGAGTTTTGATTAGGAGTGTCTTAAAACAAAGACGGATCGTAAGACTGGTCAAAAATACCGTCATTATTACTATCGCGCCAATTTTCTGGGGAGAAAGACGGATCGTAGGACTGGTCAAAAATACCGTCATTATTACTATCGCGCCAATTTTCTGGGGACAAAGACGGATCGTAGGACTGGTCAAAAATACCGTCATTATTACTATCGCGCCAATTTTCTGGGGACAAAGACGGATCGTAGGACTGGTCAAAAATACCGTCATTATTACTATCGCGCCAATTTTCTGGATAATTCTGTGCTGAAGCCGAACTAATTAGACTTGTTACCAACACTGTACTAATAGCGGCAATAGTCATGATCGGTTTTGACTTCTCTATCATGAAAATCATCTGGTTTATCCTTCACATTCTAGGTATTTAATGAATTCTATAGAACCCCAATATCTAGCCAAACTTAAGGCTTAGATATTGGTCGTTAGTTGTTCAAAAAAAACAAATTAATTAGAGATAATTTGTTCAGCAACTCCCTTAGCTTGTTGCTTAATTTCAAGAATAAAGTTAAGGCTGATATAATTCATTAACCATATCTACCAATGTGATCGCTTGGATATACAAGACTCATGGCAGGATTTGGTCAGTGGAATTGCTGAAAACTACATACTGCTAATTAAACCGTTTACCCTGTTGGGTGGTGCGTTACGGGACGGACTATCCCAACACTGGCTACTGAGAAAATCAGGGCAAGCCCGTCCCTAACGCACCCTACGCACTCAAACCTTTTGCCCAAAATCCCTAACCCCCAGCCTCAAGAACATTCCCGCCCCATCACTAGGCGTCCATTGGGCAGTTGATACACCCCCGTTGCTTCAACAATTGGGTCACCCTTTTGCCAAGGACGAGAGGCACTCTGACTCGGGACCGTGCGTACCTCTCCAGTGGGATAACGTGAAACTGAAGCATCCCCAGGGCGGGTGGGTAAGTTACCACCACCGGTAATGATGAATTTTCCTTCTTGTTCACTGGTTCGGACAATGCAGCTATTGGCTAGCAGATTGTCGGTGTCAATCAGATTGTCCGGTAACTCTGTCAGGCTGTTTTGGATAAAATCGAGGTTGGGTATATCGATAATCCCAGGGATAGCACCACTGGCGTTGATATCGACTCGGTTATTATTATCTAAAGTGGCTGGGTCAGTGCCTTTTGGTGCTGGACGGAAAGCAAAGCCGAAGAAGATGGGGGTTGTGAAGGTAATATTACCTCCTCGGCCATCACGGGCAAAGGCTAGGATGTCACTGTCAGCAAAGGCAATGAGTGAGTCAGTGGTGATGGTAATATTGCCCCCGTTGTCAGCACCGCTGAAGACACTGGTGGTAATGTCACTGTCACCGCGTAGCCTAATATTTTTGGCTATGATATCGATAGCACCTCCGGCAGATTTAGTGGTAGCAGTAATGATATTGCCGTCAGTAGCTGTTAACATGTCTGAGACATTGATATCGATGTTGCCAGCGTCGCCTTCTCCTTGACTTTGGGCAGATATCTGGCCTCTATCTGTGACGGTTAAATTGGAAGTAGTAATTGTCACGTCTCCGGCAGACTCTGTTGCACCTTTCAGTACTTCTGTAGATATAGTACTGGGAACTTCGCCATCCTTAGAAAGACCAGTTACTTCTATAAATTCTGAGGCATTGATGGTTATATTTCCTCCTTTACCTGCATTTGCGGTTGCTGCGCCAATGCGTGAACCACTGCGGACGCTCAGTTGGTTGGTTGTAATATCTATATCCCCGGCATTTGCGGAAGTATTAATAAAAGTAGCAACAGGACCAATAATTGTATCTGCCGAAATTGTAGCTCCCTCCTCAAGAGTTATTCTGCCAGATTTTAAAAATAACTTTCCTGCATCACCATTTCCGCGAGTAGCAGTTGCTATGCCTGCCTGACCTTGAATCTCGATAGACTCGGTAGCAGTTATACTTAACTCTCCGCCTTTTCCGCCAGACAAGGTAACTTGCCCATTATTTCTTTCAGTTAAAAGAGGTGC
>NZ_JAAHIE010000767.1:0-2929 GCF_010671945.1 Moorena sp. SIO4E2 | reverse complement strand
CGGTTAGTTTGGTGCGTTATTAACACATCCTACAAGAGCGATGCTCCAAAAGAGCCGCTAAAAGCGTACGCACTACGGCATCGGAGACTACGCAATCTACAAATCATCAGGCGACCCTTGCTCATGCTGCATTAAAGGTAACACAAACCCAAGTCAGACTGAGCTTCACCGCTTTCAAGACGTTCTGCAATCACCCGCAGAGCCAGAGCTTGTACTTTAGTCAATGCTTCCTCTAGGGTTTGACCATATAACATCACCCCAGATAGTTCTGGAATCTCTGCCAGCCAACGTCCATCCTCTTCTTGCTCAACTTCTATCTTAAAGATCATGACTGGTGCTAGTAATGAACTACAATCATAGTAACAATTACAGGCAGCGGACACACTATAGTCTTAAATTTTTATCGGATAGTACGCGGTCGCAAAATTGGTAATAGTTACGGTTCAGCAGCATAAACCAATCCTGGGTTTCGTTCCTCAACCCACCGGACAAGTCACGATCGCATGGATCAATGTATGTTATCCGCAACATAGGATAAGCGTCCGCACTCACCACCTCAATTCATTCGTAGCTTGGGGTGACGGAACGGAAACCCAACAAAATCAGACCGCCACACCAATTAAATTGTAGGTTCTATTTTGTTAGAGCAGATACCCGGCTCTTGGGTCGAAGACGTTGGGTTGAGGGGAATTATGTTGGGTTTCATTCTTCAACCCAACCTACAACAGCGATGCTCCTATTGAGCCGCTAAAAGCGATGCTCCTATTGAGCCGCTAAAAGCGATGCTCCTATTGAGCCGCTAAAAGCGATCGCACTATGTGTGGGGTTACCCTAGGGGAAGCAAGCCTACGTTCCAAGGGCCTAACCTACATGCTGCTATCGCTCAAATTATGAAATAGAGGGTGAAATTTTTTCTAGCGAAACCAAACCATTGTCTTCAAAATCTATCTCCAGATGATATCCTCTCATCAAAGCTGTTCCAAGTAAAGGTTTATAACCAGAAGCTAAAATAGGGACTACTTTTTCGATATTGTCCCAAACAATTGTGGCTAAATGTATAGATAATAAAGCTTCCCTACCATCTGCTAATCTTGCAGGTGTGCTAGAATATAATGGAAGATTCATTACACTGACTGCTTGGGGTGGTAGGGTAAGATGATCGTTGAACCCAGTGTCGATAATAAAATCTAGAGAAAAATCTGGTTGTGTAGGTAAACGAAAAGTTACTGGTACTATAGCTTTCCCGTCAATCAATCTGCCGTAAATCATGGTACAGTTCGCTCAATTGCACCACCAAAGCTGACCGCAACGTCATAACCAATCCGCATAGTAAACAATCTGGCGTTTGGTTTCTTTTGCTTGAACCTTAATGCTGTTTCCACACCAGTTTGATCTATTCCGTATTCACCAGTTTCAGCATCAATCACAATCATTTTGCCAATATTATCGCCATATTCAACTTGTTGGCGAATGCCATTTTCGTACAGTTGTTTGGCTCTTTGGGCGACTTCTTCTATACTCCAAAAAATAGCTTGCATGATAATCACACCTACTTTTTGCTCCTTAGTTATTGTAACCGAATAGCAGTGAGATAAGAATTGAAAAGCCAAAAGGGATTTGGGATGAATAGTATTTATGGTGCGTTGCATTTCATTAACGCGCCCTACAAGAACGGCGATCGCACTTAGTATAACACGATCGCATGGATCAATATATGTTATCCGCAACATAGGATAAGCGTCCGCACTCACCACCTCTATTCTATCGTAGGTTGGGGTGACGTGATAGAACCCAACAAAATCAGACCGCCACACCAATTAAATTGTAGGTTCTATTTTGTAAGAGCCGATACCAGGCTCTTGGGTCGAAGACGTTGTGTTGAGGGGAATTATGTTGGGTTTCATTCTTCAACCCAACCGACAAGAGCGATGCTCCTATTGAGCCGCTAAAAGCGAACGCACTCAGTTTTGCAGCGGACGCTCAAGAAGGCACTAATGATGAAAAGAACAAAGGAACAAGAATAGCAATTTGTGTTTAACGTGGAGAGATGTTGGTGAGCATGAGCGGCAACTAATGATATGCTATTATACTTAGTATGTACCTGGGAGTTGCAGTTTGCCAACACAGCAGCAGTTAGTAACCGTGGCATTTCTATGTCAGTTGCTTTCTAACCTATACCAGCCAATTCAGGTTTTTCGTTACGATCAGGGGTTCAAAACGATCTATGTGCAGGCTGGAGTAAATGATGAAATTGCGCTCGTAATTGATGAAGATGGAAGCTGGGAATTTGTTCTATGATGCACAATCTGTCCCAAATGACTAACACAGAGCTGAAGCGTTATATTTCTGAGCATCGAAATGATGACAAGGCTTTTCACGCTGCAATGGAAGTTTTGATGAGCCGTCGTAATCCTGCTAATCGCCATCCCTACCCTTTTGAACTCAAAAATCCTGAGGCTGAAGTTGAAGCAATTTTGAGAGAGAAGCTTAATCATACTGAGATTTAAATCCAAGGCGGGTTATGGCATCCAAGCAGCTGGCTATGTAATGGCTTAAGTTGACACCAATGGCTGTCGGCTTACGCCTGAGCCACACTGGAAATTTCAATAGGGTATTTCATGAATCGACTGGCAGGTTGTACTGGCGACACGGCTTTTGGGCAAACTCAGCTTGCATACCGAAATCGACCTGCCTGGAAATCATTCAGTCCTTTTTGAATGCCCTTTATAGCCTCCTGTGAATCTTCCACCTCCGACTCTAAGACACTAGCCAGCAATTCGGAGGCAACCAAGCGAACAACTTGACCTCGCTGAGCAGCATATTCACGCAGTAGTGCTTCTAATTCTGAGCATAGGGATAACTACTTTTGTCATCGACCTACTTTCCTCCCAACCTTTGCTTCTGCGCTTTATTCTCGCTTAGTGTGGGA
>NZ_JAAHIE010000766.1:0-2930 GCF_010671945.1 Moorena sp. SIO4E2 | reverse complement strand
AACAAGAATAGATAGTAATGGAATAGATTTAGGCACGGTACAGCCTCTTAGAATAATGACCTTAATGTGAATCTACAGGTTACGCAACTGCTGAGACTAATCCGGAAGGAATATAGCTCTAGCTTTAATCATCACGATAGGACTTTCCTGCTTCATCTGTCATCCTAGAGGATCTGACCAAGGTAAGTGTGGAGGGGTCGGGAGTCGGGAGTCGGGAGTCGGGAGTCGGGAGTCGGGAATCGGGGGTGTTGGAAACGGGCAAGATGCCCATTCCACACAAGATGCACATTACACACAAGTTGCCCATTCCACACAAGTTGCGTAGGGTGTGTTAGGGGCGGACTTGCCATTATTTTTCGTGTCGTAGCCAAGGTTGGGATAGTCCGCCCCGTAACGCACCACCAAAAAGCTGATTTTATCGGTAGCCAGTGTTGGGACAGTCGCTCCGGAAATGAAACGGGCAAGATGCCCATTCCACCATGATGCCCATTTTACCAAGATGCCTATTCCACAAAACTATTCACATCATCTTGCATTTATGCAACACCGGATTTTTGGCGTTGCTGATTATGCGTATGGTTTTGCCCCCCTAGCCCCCCAATTCTGGGGGGAACAAAACTATCAAAGTCCCCCAGAATTGGGGGATTTAGGGGGCTTTAATAAAACCAAATGATCGCACATTCATTCCTTAATTCAGCAACGCCGGATTTTTTGTATTGCTGAATCAAAGAAGGAAATTCTTTCACCAAGATTTTTAAGTATAAATACTTATTGTTGCATTTAAGCAGTAATGCGACATCACTTTTCTATAGGAAAGATTAAAATAGATGTGTTGGGTCAGGGATAATACAGCGCATATATCGTACTTATGAGGTACAGTGTTTTTTGACGCTGATTACCTGAAAAGCCTATTGCCTTATTAAAACCATAAGCTTTGTAACTCACCCAAATAACAATTTCTATATGAGCGAAGATAGTATTCCAAAACGCTTCCAAGAAAAAATCCAAGAAGCCAGGGGAAAAAACCTTGAAATCCTAGATTTGAGTAATTACTCAGATCATACAATATTAAAACTTTTCGTTAATTTAGTTTCAGATCGATCCCAACCATTGACCAAGATACCAGAGGAAGTTTTTGAACTCAAACAAATTAAAGTATTAAAATTAAAATATAACAAAATAGATAAAATTCCGGAGTATATTGGTAATTTATTCAATTTAACTCATCTATATTTATCCTTCAATCAACTAACCAACCTTCCAGAGTCTATTGGGAATCTATCCAATTTAACTCATCTATATTTATCCTTCAATCAACTAATAAATTTACCAGAATCTATTGGGAATCTATCCAATTTAACCGTTCTAAATTTAGAGACCAATCAACTAACAAACCTCCCGGAATCTATTGGGAATCTATCCAATTTAACCAGACTAGAATTATGGAATAATCAACTAATAACTCTGCCGTAATCTCTTGGGAATCTATCCAATTTAATCAGGTTAGAGTTATGGAATAATCAACTAACAACTCTGCCGTAATCTCTTGGGAATCTATCCAATTTAATTAGGCTACATTTATCGGGTAATCAACTAACAACTCTGCCGGAATCTCTTGGGAATCTATCCAATTTAACCAGGCTACATTTATGGAATAATCAACTAACCACCCTGCCCGAATCTTTTGGAAATCTCTCTAATTTAACCCAGCTAGAGTTATCGGAAAATCCCCTGGTTGTTCCACCGCCAGAAGTTGTCAGTAAAGGGGTAGGTTCTATTAAACAATATTTTCGGCAATTAAAACAAGAAGGAAAAGATTATATCTATGAAGCTAAGTTGTTGATTGTGGGCGAGGCCGGAGCAGGCAAAACTAGTTTAGCTAAAAAAATTCAAGACCCCCAATACCAACTCCAATACAATCAACAGTCTACAGAAGGCATTGATGTTATCAAATGGAGTTTTCCTCTAGATAACGTACGAGAATTTAACGTCAATATTTGGGATTTTGGCGGGCAAGAAATTTATCATGCCACCCATCAGTTTTTTTTAAGTAAACGTTCTCTCTATATTTTGGTTACGGATAGTCGTAAAGAAGATACGGATTTTGATTATTGGCTAAATATTGTAGAACAATTTAGTGATAATAGCCCCCTGTTGATTATTAAAAACGAGAAACAAGACCGCCGCAGGGACATTAACGAAAGAACTTTGCGAGGAAAGTTTACCAATCTCCAAGCCACTCTCGCTACTAACCTCAAAACTAACCGAGGGTTAGCAGAGATTATCGCTGCTATTCAATATTACATTCAAAATTTACCTCACGTCGGACAACCATTACCGAAAACCTGGGTAATGGTGCGTCAAGCCTTAGAAAACGATTCCCGTAATTATATCTCTCTTGATAAATTTCTAGATATCTGTGAAACCAATGGATTTACTCTACTAGAAGATAAATTACAGTTAAGCGGATATCTCCACGATTTAGGGGTATGTCTTCATTTCCAGGATCAAGAAGAGTCGTTGTTATATAAAACCGTCATTCTTAAACCAGAATGGGGTACCGATGCGGTTTACAAAGTGCTCGATAATCCTAACGTTAAAAATAACAAAGGAAAGTTTACCCGCAACGATTTAAAAGGGATTTGGCAAGAGGACAAGTATGCCTCTACCAGAGGAGAATTACTAGAACTAATGAAGAAATTCCAACTTTGCTATGAAATTCCTGATTGCAAAGATACCTTTATCGCCCCTCAACTCCTGAGCGATAACCAACCAGACTATGATTGGAATCCATCCCATAATCTGATTTTACGTTACGCTTATCCGGATTTTATGCCCAAGGGTATTATCACTCGTTTGATTGTGGTGATGCATCAGTATATTGACCAACAACAATACGTTTGGAAAAGTGGCGTCATCTTAACTAAAGA
>NZ_JAAHIE010000765.1:0-2942 GCF_010671945.1 Moorena sp. SIO4E2 | reverse complement strand
TAGACATCTTGCGGTGGTACACCTTCACTGTTCATGTTTTCTACAGCGTACTAATTTAAGCTTGTACCCATTATCCCCTCAATCGACACAGCAAAGCGCTAGAGCATCGGTTTAGTAATCAAAATCAAAAAATATTGTTATTATTACTTACACTTCCTGGGAGTTACCTGCAATCCAAGTAGCTATAGACTCTTGATTTTCTATTCCTTCTACTAAATTATTAATCTTGATCACGGCTTCTTCTTCTGCTGCCACTAACTCATATCCGTTTAAACGTAAAAAAACGTCGATGACAGCAAGGGCAATTCGCTTGTTACCATCGACGAAAGGATGATTTTTTGCCAAACTAAAAGCGTAGGCTGCTGTCAGATCAAACAGACTAGCACTATCACTGTAAGCAAATAAATGTTTAGGTCTAGCTAAACTACTGGAAAGTAAATTCGGATCTCTTAATCCAAAACATCCGCCATGCTCTAGGATTAACTCGTCATGGATAGCTATTACTGCTTGCTCTGGCACCCAGCGAGGCTCTTTCACTTAGCTAATTCCCGAAAAGCATTGCGATAGTTTTTGCGAGTTATCGCGAAAGCTTCCATTGCTGCCTCGAATTCAGAATTATCTGGAATACTAGCAGGATTTGACACTGTAATACTCATTTCCTTTTGAAGCTGAACCAGAAGTTGCTGAATTGGGACTGATTCTTGAGCTATTTCCTTAGCTGAAGCTACAGAGTCTGAGGCATTTAACACCGTAATAAAATTCCGAAGGTCTTCTTGATAACTCTCGGCTGCATCTTCAAAATCAGACCCAGCGCAATTGAGGCGTTCTCCTGGGTCAGCTTGCAAAATACCACGAGCCTTCTTGTAAGCCTCTTCCAAGGGAGCCAAACCCTTAGCCAAGAAATGAAGATTGGAAACACCGGAGGGAAACTCCTTCCCAAGGGCATTTAACTCACCCTGAAGTTCCGCTGAGAGTGAATCCTCTAGCTGAGTTAGGGCGACCAAGAAGGCTTTGAGGGTGATTGCATCTAGGGAGTTCATGGCTTGAAGTGTGCGTTTATTAGCTCAGGCAAGTCAAAAAGGATAAAGCGTCTTTCATTGGGCATCATAGATAATACCCAGAGTGTAGCAAAAAAGTAGTAAACATAACACAGAATAAAAATGCGATTGACCTACAGTCACGCTACTTGAGGTGCATCTACTGAATTTGAGATCAACTTAAACGCTGGCAAAGCCACAAAGCAAACAGAGGTAAAGCCAGTCGGTAGCCTTGCTCGGAGCCATAAATCAAACCTTTGTGCTGCAACCCAGCGATCGCTCCTTGGAGAGAACCCCCTCTCGATAGGTAATGCTTTTGAATGTAATCTCGACTTTGTGGCTTGTCGGTAGGGTCTAGGGCCAGGGATTCTAAAAGATGGGCTTGATTAGCTGGAAGCAGCATCAGTAATGACTCGAAGACCATGGATAAGTCCGCTAGCAGTTCTTGGATGGCCTGCTGAACATGGCCATCACGAATTAGCCCATCAGAAACTCGTACCGACTTGAGGCGTCGCACCAGTGCCGAAGCATCACCGAAGTGTCCTTGGACGGCATTGACAAAGATTTCCAGTGCTTGCGATCGCGGATCGAAGGTCAGCCGTTGCGTATGCAAAACTTCAGTTACCCAAGCCGCAACCACATCATTAGCTAAAGGAGCCAGCTGCACGATTTCCAAATTATTCCCTGGTTCATGGGGATAAATACTAGTTTCTGCAATCGTTGCCACTAGTACATAACTTACCTGAGTCTGACCCTCGATCTGTTCCCTCAAAAATTTTTCCCACACCCCATGACGATCCCAAGAGCGGATGTGGGGGAAACTTTCCAAAATCAACACTACCCGTTCCCCCTCAGATTCAGCTAACCTTTGCAGGAGATCGAGTAATGCTTCAAATGCTTTCCGTTGCAGCTCTTTGCTCTGGATCCGAACTGGTTTAAGTCCCTCTGTGCCACTGGCTTCATCCTTCAGGACAAATAATTCCGCTGCCTTACCTTCAATCCAATCTGCCATTAGAGCTTGAACCGTTGCCATTGGAAAGGTCTGGTTTATGCTCTCCCACAGCAGTTGCACAAAGCGCTGACCATCCGTAACCCGGATGCAGTCAACCTCCAGGATTTTAACTCCAACTTCCCGTGCGGCCCGCCTTACCAAAGTCCGCCGTCCGCTTCCGGGCACTCCCACAATCAGCAGATTGCCATCACGGGCTAAAACTTGAGTGATGCGCTGGAATTGTGCTTGCCGCCCAACCAATTCAAATGGTACTGATAAATCCAAAAGATTCACGGCTAATGCATCCCGATCCCAAGTGTAGACATCCTTCGGCGGCACACCTTCACTAGTTGGCAACCCCCCAATTGTATCGCTAACTGTATCGCTGACATCCTCAGGGCTGAGGTTAACCATTGATTTGCCATCAGTCGATTCTGTCATCTGCTATTGCCCGTGTTTTTCCCAATTCCAAGCTCAAACCAAAACCTTGGTGTGGCATGAGTCTATAGTTTACCTTGGAACTTTTCAATAGTGCCAATAGTTCCTAGCACTATTAAAACGTGCTATATATTTTATAGCACTGTTCGACAGTATCATTCTTTAATGATCAGGACTTACGCAAAGCCCCCTAAATCCCCCAATTCTGGGGGACTTTGACATCATTACCCCCCAATATTGGGGGGCTAGGGGGGCGAAATCCCCAATATTGGGGGGCTAGGGGGGCGAAATCCACTTAACCGCTTAAGTCCTGCATAATTACCACCAACCCTTACCCAATAGGCAAAAACCCGTGTTAGAAGCATTCATATTTGCCACAATATTGTGCGGATTTTTCGGCATCATCCTGAAAAAGAACCTGGTTATGAAAATCATCTCTATGGATATCATGAGCACGGGGGTGATTGCCTATTACG
>NZ_JAAHIE010000764.1:0-2944 GCF_010671945.1 Moorena sp. SIO4E2 | reverse complement strand
ATTTGGAATCATTCTGTAGAATCCTTACAAGTGGTACCATCAGCCTCCGTGTTGGGGGATAAGGGGCGTCCATTACCGGAAGAGTCTCAACCAACTCCTGATAGCTTGGAGCAGAAACCTCAGGAGTTGTCATCAACTGTACCTGATCAAAGCTTTACCACGGAATCTGTAAATGGTCAAGTGCCATCCACCAGTAATACGGTGGCTACAGATACAACAGAAACTAGTACTACTAATACTACAGAGACGAATACTACAGAGACGAATACTACAGAGACGAATACTACAGATACTATTGAAGCTGAGACGACCGCTGAGTCGCAGACAGAATCACCAGCCCCGAAGACTCAACCTACTGTTCATGGGCAGGGGAGCTTGAACCGATTACTGGATACTCTGTTTCCCTATAATCAATCTTTTAATAGTCCTAGCAAAGACACTTAGCAGCTACCTAGACTGATCCCTTTTATGCGATCGCTCTTAGCGGAAGCTTCGCTTCATCGCGAAGCGTGACCAAAGGTCAATCGCCTTTGGCGGGCTCTTCGAGCCATCGCTTTTAGCGTGGTCTACGGCCAATCGCGTAATTTGTGTTCGCTTAGCGGCTCCAAAGGAGCATCGCGTAGCGTGACCAAAGGTCAATCCCGTAGCGTGACCAAAGGTCAATCGCATCACAGCTCCCTAGAAGTATCCCTTACGGTGATGATCACTAAATTTGGTGATCCAATTGTTTGGCATAGCTGAGGTCTGCCTAGGTGACGTTCCTACACTTCCCTATCCGGTAAGTGTAAGCTTCTAGCACTCCTTAGAGCTACTAAAACTTCCTTTGAGGTACTATTAGTTATAGAGCTATTTATAACCGGATTCCCCTTACAGCGTTTTATAGTGGGGAACACGCCCAGCCCCACTCGTTTTAGGTTAATTGCGGCATTTAGGTCACGATCAACCAATAACATTTCTTGCTCATCCCAATACTCGCGGAGGTCGCAATCCGTGAATACAAACTCGTCTCGATAGCTTAACAGCTGAGAGGTATAGGCAGGGTTACACTTTTTCGTTACTGCTCCAGCTTTTCCAGCTATGTAGTCCAGTACCTCAAAGAACTGCCCAAATCCTGCGTCCAACCAAGACTTATTTAATCCAGATTTAGCGGACTGTCCATTAGGCAAATATCCACCCTTCCCATCTGGCTTGGGTTTATTTCGTTTATTTAAACCACTAAGGTTCAAATTTTCATAATAGAAAACTTTTTTTCCGGTTCTAACCAGAACATGAGCTGTTTTATAGGCATGATCCTTTCGGCTCCTAGCAATCCGTTGATGTATTCTCGCTTCACGCGATTGCAATTTCCTTCTAGCTTTACTGCCTTTTGTCTTGGCATTCTTTTTTGTCTGTACCTTTTCTAGATCAGAATGATTATTACGGTAAGACTTAAGAGAAGGTAGTTTGGTATTTTCAGATGTTGCTAGATAATCGTCTCCGTAAAGTACCGCATCCAACCCTATGCTATTATCCCAAGTGGGAATAACACTTTCTGGTGTAAGCGTTGGTACTGTAGAATCTTTTAAGCATAAGGTTGTGTACCAACCATCGGTTTTCTTGGTGATTATAATATTCTTGATCTTAAACCCATGGGGCAGCGGACGATGTAGTCGTACCTTAAGCCAGCCCTTGAGTTTACTGATCTTTAGCCATATCCATTTCCTCTCGATTCTGGCTACAGAAAAACAGTCTTTCCCATCTATCTTTAAAGTCCTGTATCTAGCTTGATTTTTAAATCTAGGTTTTCCGCTACGACTACCATTACAATCGCCTTTGATAAATCGACTGAAAGCCATATCTGCTCTTTTACATACGTCCTGTAAAGTATTCGCCGGAACTCGGGTAAAGTCCAGCAATTCACCTGAGTGGACAACTGTCACCAAGTCTTTTTTCCAGATTGGTAACAGCTTTTTTTGACTGAAATAACCGGGGTTATCTCTGAGTTCTGGTAGATAAGTAATCAACGGACAAGAATTAACAGCAGTGCGGTTTTCATTCCACCACCGAAAGCGATCGCCCAACTGCCAGTTGTACCAGTACCGACAAATCCGTAGCCAATCATTTAGTTCTAGTTTTTGTTGACTACTTGGATAAGCCTGGTATTGGTAGTTGAGCAGCATCACGATCACCTCCTAGTTTTTATTGCGCTTTACATATTATAGACTGTAGTGCTTCTCAATTAGGTGAGGGACTTTCGTCTTAGGGAGTAGGGAGATGGAGAGATGGAGATTGAGATCAGCAAGGGTTGTCGTTTCGCCGATCAGCGATTGCATCACTACTCCCTGTTCCCTGTGCCCTTTTTTATATTATCAATCCTATACTAATCAGGCAATTTGGCCTCGGCACTTTTAGGGTTTTTGATAAAGTATTGACATGTATTTTAAAGGTGACTATAATTCAAGCTAACTCTATTTTTTTAAATCGATTCTGATAAATCATAATAATTTATCATAGCAAAAAAATCCTGTTAACTATTTCCTACCGTTCCCTATTCCCTATTCCCTATTCTACACATACTGAACGAGGATACTTTCTGTGACTAATCTTTCTCACCAATTCGCACTTGTTACTACTGCTGTCGCTTTAACCTCTGCTACTGTTGCAGTTTTACCGGCTGCTGCTGAGCAAATCATTAACCAAGAATTCAGCGGCGAACTTGAATTGTCGGATTTTCCTGATTTTCTGCCAGAGCCTCCTCCCGAAACTAGAGATTACGAGGGGTTTGTTGAATACAATACTGAAGGGGAATTACTCTCTTGGTTTCTTGATGTAGAAGGGTTAGAGCAAGTCGGTTCTGATATTACCCTTGAACCGTTGCCTTCTCCTTTTCCTTCTCCTCTTCCTGTTCCTCCTAGAAACTTTATTACGACCTTTGACGCTACCCCTGATAGTTGGATTCTAGATA
>NZ_JAAHIE010000763.1:0-2944 GCF_010671945.1 Moorena sp. SIO4E2 | reverse complement strand
TCTTTGTACAAAGATGGCCTTCCTTTGATGAAACGACTAATTCAAGCTCGTTGCTCTATTACTGCTCCTCCTACTCTTCCGATACCTCTCTAAACCTGACCAAACGTCTTTCCAAAAGAGCCACACCCAATTGATAATTGAAACTACATAGAGCGTTTCTAGGACTCATGAGGTACACAGCATTGTTTGACTATTGGCTCTTGCCTCTTATCCCTGCTCCGAAGTCCCTGCTCCGAAGTCCCTGCTCCCTGCTCCGAAGTCCCTGCTCCCTGCTCCGAAGTCCCTGCTCCCTAAAACCTAGATATTTGTACCTCACAAGTCGTAGAATTGCTATAGTATCTCAAAACCTAAAAGTCTTCCCTAGTAATACTTTTAGGCTTTGTTTATGAAAACTTAGCCGAATCAGTACGGAATAACCGTAAATTATTCAGTTTCAGATGTCTACTCCTCTGTTGATTTATTCGGCTTGAATTTCCTGATATTATTCCTAGGCTTAGATGGGTTGACCCTGACAAATTACGCGATTACTTAACTGGTGACCAATGGCTATAATACTACTTGCTTGAAAAAACTAGCAGATAAACCACCAATATTTTGCAAGTAATTTTCTGGTTTTATTGACCATTAATTAACTAAAAAACCGGTTAAAATAATCATCATTACAGAGGATAGGACATGGAAATTTATATGGCATCTAACTACTCACTCAACACCCTTGGAGCCAAACTTTGTCTCGAAGCTGCTGGGGATTTAGTAGCAAAAGCAATCCAGCCCATCCAAAACTATTCACAGGTAAGACTAGCTGATTACGGCATTGCAGACGGTGGTACTAGCCAAGGATTATGGCAGCAGATTATTGCTACTATAAAAAAAAAAATAACGGGGCTTTTGTTGAAGTAATATTTAATGATTTACCCAGTAATGACTTTAATGCCCTAGGCAAAAATGCAACGTTATTGATGCAAGGTGATCAAAATCTAGTAGTTTCAATGGTTCCACGATCATTTTATGAACCTGTTTGTCCCCCCAATAGTCTAGACTTTGGTTTCTCCTCCACAGCCATGCACTGGCTAAGTAAGCTACCCAAACATCTGAGCAATCATATTGATGTCAATGTTTCTGCCCCAGTAGAAGATAAAGCAATTTTTCAAGCACAGTCACAGATTGACTGGAGCACTATTCTCCTGGCTAGAGCTAAAGAACTCAAATCTGGAGGTCAAATAGTAACCGTCAACTTATCCGTAGACGAACAAGGGCGCTATGTAGGGCACAACCTGGTAGACTTGAACCTGAAAGATATTCTGCACGAAATTTGGAAACAAATGCAGATTGAGGAATTGATTCAACCAGAAGAGTATGTTGGCGCTACATCACAAAGTTATTACCGAACAGAAGCCGAGTTTACTGCGTGTCTCGAAGACCCTCAAAGTGAAGTTTATCAAGCTGGCTTACGATTAGGAGATACCCGAACCATGCTGATTCGGTGCCCTTATCGGTCTCAGTACGAAGATGATAGGGATGCAGAGAAATTTGCCCAAGGTCTCACCCAAGCGACTCGCTCTTGGAGTGAACATACATTGAGAAATGCCCTAAGCAATCGATCCAATCAAGACATTTCTGATATTGTCAACCAATTCTACCAAAGATTTACAGCTAGGATTCGAGAGAATCCCGGTCAGTTCTCTATGGATTATGTACAAACCTATCTTCGCATTTACAAAAAATAAGCCCAACCAGGATGCTTAGATCATGTTAGGATAATTACCCTTAATAAAAATCTGCCCGATCTCCCCATCTCCCCACCCTCCTCACAACCCCTCAGGTTGAGGTGACATTGGATATTAGGACTAACCGATAATAAATCCCCGACCCGATTGACTTAATGCAGGGACTCCTGTATTATTTTCTGAGAGTAAATTAGGCTAGTTGATACCTGTTATGATATGCTTTTAACTTGAATTGGCTAAAACTATACTGTGTATAGCTTTGAGATTTTGAAAATTTATGGTTTATACCGAAAATTATGTCAGATCTTTCATAAACACCATAGGATGCCCAGTAGGCTGTGGAATACAATTAAGCCAGAGCAACTTAAAAATCCCAAAATTGCCAAACTTTTTGACTCAGATGGTGATGGCAAAGCCAACTTAACAGGTTGTAATCCTGGGTGGGGTATGGAGCTAGCTTCTCTAATTTGATAAGTTGAAGAAATCCTTAAAAACCTTGAAGCCTTTCTTTATATTACATGACTTACGCAAGGCACCCTAAAATACCCCAATTCTAGGGGACTTTCGTGACTTTGTTCCCCCTCCCGGTGCGCTTGACCTTGGCCAATTTAATTCTTAATGGTAAGAGCGCACCTTTGCCTTTTGCCTTTTGCCTTTTGCCCTTGCGCGTAGCACTATAGCGTTTCTAGGACTCATGAGGTACACAGAATTGTTTGACTATTAGCTCTTGCCTTTTCTCTCTTTCTTACATGCTCCCTGCTCCCTGCTCCCTGCTCCCTAAAGCCCAGATATTTGTACCTCACAAGTCGTAGAATTGCTATATATCAAAAACCATAACTCCACCTAGCCCGATACCCTCGGGCATCAATATGGGTGAAACAACTCGCACTGGCTAGACCACCTCGAGAACCCCACCAGGAATCCAGGCGTCTATTCACCGACATTGGCGATATCCCCTCAACCACAAAATCCACAGCATCCCCAGAAAGATGACGGGAGCGTAATGCACCACCAACTTGGCGATTGGTTACTGGGTCGCGATACCAAGAGTTAACCAGGATGGGGCGATTGCCAAAGTATTCCCTAACTTCCGATACTTTTTGGCTACTAAAGTCTACCAAAGCAGACCTTAGCTCACCAATGCAAGCTGATTACTCAGCCAGGGTGTATCTACCAAAGCTCTTAGGAATATCCCGCGAGCGCCATTGATGTCGCGT
>NZ_JAAHIE010000762.1:0-2948 GCF_010671945.1 Moorena sp. SIO4E2 | reverse complement strand
TCTGATAATCATATTGATTTAGGTGACGATAAAAAATACTATAATCAACAGTTAAGATTTAAAATCATCAAGCAGTAAGTAGATAGTATAAAGTGAATGTGAGTTGAGGATCGTTCCTGTCCCTGTGACCTCCTCTAAGTCTATATATTAAATTGAGCTTAATTAGAAAATTAGGACATTTCTAATACCATTAGAACAAAAAATATTGTCTTGAGTTAAAGTCTTAAAAATCATGTCCCATTAAGGTTAAAACCCTTATGGGCGATGGTGGTGATGATAAACTGAGAGCGTCTGAATCATCTGCGTCTCTTACTGGTCGAGGGTCAGAAGATGATAAGGAAAAATGATTCTCACTGCGATCGCTGTACCAATGAAAAACCCCAGCGACTGCCGGGGTGTGGAGTGCAATGGTAGGATGCGATTGATTAAATGTAGTTCTGCGGGGAATATGGATCGATTCCATGTTCTCGCAATATTCGCAACAGGCGAGCATTTTCTGCCTCTAGATGGTCTGGTTCAGCCATACCTTCCGAAAGGTCTTCTAATTGCTGATTCAGTTCCTGGTTGATATACTTCCAGCATTCGCTATTGTTTCTTAGATCGGTGTTCTCAGCTTCTAAGAGACTCACGTATTCAGAAAGTTTTTCGTTTCTTTGTTTGATCGTAGCTGTATCACCAAAAGCTTCACGGATTCTTTCCTCCAACGCATCGATAATCAATCCATTAGTTAAAGCAAAAGCCCTCTTATTACCCTTGTTCCCCCTGCTGTTCCAGTAAAGGCCAACTATGACCGGGGGAATTCCCTTGATACGAGTCTGACCCTTCAGCTGCTTGGGGTTTAAAACCTCGAAAGTGCCGGGCGTAAAACCCTTGCCCCATATATCTTTGAAGGCTTTTGACTGCAAAAAACGCCGGGCGTAAGACTCATCTTCTCCGATGGTTTCAGCAGAGCCGGTTTGAGACATCAAGTAATCTCCAGACTCCGTCTTGAAACCATCAGCCTTGATATCTCCAATGTAGAAAGGACAGTGAGTTACGTATTGCTTATTTTCCATGGTTAGAATGAATATGACATTGAACTGGAGTAATCCTCCACTTAGCGATCGCACCATTGACGGGGAATGCGATCGCTTATTAATAAGTATACCTATTTTATCGTCATCGGCAAATATGGCTTTTGTTATCTTTGTCGCCTCAAAAAGTTAACAAGAGACGACAGGAAAATCAATGATCACTGCAAGCCAGTAATGTATAGTGCCCCGCCTACGGCCAATCGCTTTTAGCTGTTCCGTTCATAAAAACGCTGAATTAATCGATTTTTATCGTCTTTATTTACGAGTACAAATAGCGTACTTTGCCCAACGAACGAATCACACCTTACCATTGCAGTCAGTCTTTAACTTCCTGTTATTTTTATCGACAAAATCACAAACAATAAAAAGTGAATTTCAAAGGGAATTAGAGGTAAAAATTAAATACCAATAACTCTGATTGCTGCCATTTCCACTAATAGAACTACTTCCCACCAGAGTTAAAACTATTGCTTAAAACTATTGCGGATATAGATAATTTAAAATACCAATAAGTCCGATTATGTTAATTAGTCGGGAGATAATAATAACCTACAGTATAATTTGATGTCAGTTTGGGTGAAATACTTGCGCGCCACTTCCTTGTGAGAAGATGGGCGATAGACTACCCGAATCACCGTTCAATTACGTTTGGTAGGTAAGGAATACCCTCATGACAAGTCCCCAGGTGATCTGTGCTGGTGAAATGTTGTTTGACCGTTTGTCTAATCAGCCAGGAAAACCCCTAGAACAGGTGGAGTCTTGGACAGACTATCCCGGTGGCGCACCAGCGAATACTGCTTGTGCTTTAGTAAAGCTGGGTATACCCACTGCATTTATCGGTTGTATTGGTCAAGATCAGCCAGGAGACATACTGGTAGAGTTGTTAAAGGATGTTGGTGTCGATGGCACGGGAGTACAGCGTCATGGTACAGCTCCCACACGGATCGTCTATGTAGTCCGAGATGCCTCAGGCGATCGCAGTTTTGCAGGATTTGGTGATATCGATACCACAGAATTCGCTGATACACGACTTCAAGCCGATCACTTGCCTACTGAACTATTTAAGGAAGCGAAGTTTCTAGTATTGGGGACTCTGGAATTAGCTTATCCCGAGAGTAAGGCAGCAATTAACCAAGCAGTTAAGTTAGCACAACAACACCAGGTCTCTATATTTATAGATGTGAACTGGCGACCGGTCTTTTGGAATGATGCCAATACTGCCATTGAAATTATTCAAGACATGATCCAGCAAGCGGACTTCCTGAAACTGACTGATGAGGAGGGAGAGTTTCTGTTTGGCACTGCTGATCCAAAAGCGATCGCACAACGGTTGGATAAAGTCAAAGGGGTATTAGTCACAGCCGGGGAACGAGGCTGCGCCTACTATCTGGGAGGAAACGAAGGTAAATTACCAGCATTTTATGTAGCAGTCCAGGATACAACCGGTGCCGGGGATGGCTTTACTGGTGGCATTATTTATCAACTATGCCACCGTGACTGGTCGAGTCTGAGTGATCCAACCGTTGCCAAAGATATTGTCACCTATGCCAGTGCAGTAGGCGCACTGACCACTCTCAAGCCTGGTGCGATCGCAGCTCAACCTACATTAGCTGAGGTGGAAGCATTTCTCTCTAGTTAGGGCTTGCTGAAAAAGTTTTGGTGAGGAGAGGCAATAGGCAATAGGCAATAGGCAATAGGTAAAAAATTATGTGTACCTCATAGCTATGATAAAAGCTCGCTATAGTTAGTTTTTGTACACTGAAGTTACCCTCTCCACACTTGCCACACTCTTCACCCGACTCCCGACTCCCGACTCCCGACTCCCGACTCCCGACTCCCGACTCCCGACTCCCTACTCCCGACTCCCGACTCCCA
>NZ_JAAHIE010000761.1:0-2956 GCF_010671945.1 Moorena sp. SIO4E2 | reverse complement strand
TAAGCTGATAGCTTACATTTTAGTTAGGTGTTGATAACAGTAAGGTTTTAGTAGGAGACCGCTCTATGATTTTATCAGCAACCACAACCGGTATCAGTCCAGAAGAATTTATTGCTCAGTATGGAGACGATCAACGGTACGAACTCATTGATGGAGAGCTAATTGAGATGGAACCAACTGGCCCCCACGAGCAAGTCGTGGCGTTGATTAGCCGAAAGCTTAACGTAGAAATAGATCGTTTAGATGTACCTTATTTTATCCCACACCGCTGTTTAATTCAGCCCTTGGGAACCTTCAACGCTTTCAGACCAGATCTTGTTGTCCTTGATGAGGGAGAATTGGTCAACGAACCACTTTGGGCAAGGGAACCAGTTATAACTCTGGGTACTACTGTAAAACTTGTGGTTGAAGTCGTTAGTACAAACTGGCAGAATGATTATGCTCGTAAGTATGAAGATTACGAAGCTTTGGGCATTCCAGAATACTGGATTGTCGATTATCTCGGTATTGGCGGAAAATATTTTATTGGTAGCCCGAAACAACCGACGGTAACGGTCTGCTGTTTGGTAAATGATCAATATCAGAAAGTAATGTTCCGTAGAGGGGATTGTCTCAAATCTTCGCTTTTTACTAATCTTAAGATATCTACAGACAAATTATTTATAGGGTTGCGCTGAGGCAAGGGGGAAGGATCTCTAGTTTGACCCGGTGGTGCGTTACGGGCCGGGCTATCTCAACCGATGTCAACAGGGGGAAAATCAAGGGGAGCCCGTCTTATCACGCACCCTACGCCACTGTTCCCTAAAACCCTAAAATTTGTACCTCACCTAATTAAAAACCGCTATAACCTATTTGTAAATTAGATAATTTCTATTTTTCCGGAATAACCGGCAAATTACGTAATTCAGTATTGAGTTTACCTTTGTAATAAGAACTCTCTAAATAGGATGTAAATTGCAGGATATCTATCTGGTTTAATTCTAGTGGAACTCCATCAAAATCAATAATGGCTTCTATCGGTACATCCTTAATCAAGCTATTTTTTACATAACCTATGCGATTACTACTGTATGTACCAAATTCAACTTTTGTGGCTACATATTCTTTACCTTGATCCAATAGTCTACTTCTTTGAGAAGAAGTGCGATTGGAATATAAACGCAACTGAACATTTTCTTTAGTGCTTGTAATTAATATAGCACAACTTATGGATTGAGTACTTGAATTTACATTTAAGGATTTTTGGCAATTTTTAAAATTATATATAATACCTTTATTTTCAACTTCTATAGGTTCAACTAGTTGGGGTTCAACTGATTTAGATAATTTTTGAGTTTTTTCAGGGTTATCATCTGTCGGAATTTGTGAAATTACTGGAGAAGAATAAACAAGAGGTTTACTATTTATTTCAGCAATCATTCCTTGATTATTTTTATATATTTTATAATTTTTTTCCCCCAATTCTTTGATTCCAAAAGTAAATAGTGGTGCCGTAAAAATGATTATAATTAATGCAAAATTAAAATAGTTTTGCCATTTCTGTATTTTCGAGTCTCTATCCATATTAGTTTGCTTAGCATAGCTTTGTTCACTACTAACATAATCAGCTTTTTCGAAGTAGTTAGCACTAGCGTTAAACTTGGCATCACTCTGGTCATCTATAGTAGTTTCTTTCTCTGCAATTGATCGTCTCAGAACTTGATTAGCTTTCCTTTGCTTGTAACTCTTATAAGTGGGAACCATAGATTTGTTTGGTTTATGCTCGTTATTATTTATTTGTTTATGTTCACTTGATCCATCCTTAGTTCGCTTGTTTTCTCTCCAAAAAACAAATACAGTACCGACGACAAAGCTGGTGGTGACTAACCAACCGGGAGGTTTGCCACCAGCGAACAAGAATATTACTAGTAAACTAGTAAAGACTTGGGCTGTTTGCCAAAACAGGGAACTTAAACTAGCTTTGGCTTCTTGGTAGAGACTAATTTCTTCGCGTTTAACTGTAGACATATTCACTAACTTAGTTATAGCGTCATAGATTAATCATATCTTTTAATAAGCGTTTGAGGATTCGACCACATAAGGTAATACAGGAGCTAAAAGCTAACAAAACAACAACAAGGCAGAAGTAGCGGTTTACTTCCCAAACGCTCCAGGTATTCCAACATTGATCAAAGCTTGTAAAATTTTCTTTAGTTATCCAATGAAATATCCAGCCGAAAATAACGTATAGGATCCCAAGACCAATGGCATCCTGAATTGTTAAATAGACATCTCGCCAGAGGTCACCTATTAAAGCTTTTCCAAGCTGATCCAAGGGCTCCCAAATGTTGATAAGCAGTTCATTAATAACCTTCCCAGACCTTGTTTTTGGTCTAGTTGATAATTGTGTTACACCTTGAGTTTTCCTACTGGGTTTTTGTGGGTTTATCGTTTTTTTATTTGTGGTCATGTCAACCGTTAATAGTGGGATGCATTTCATATTTGTAAAGGTGCGCTTTCTGTTGGTAAATTTAAGTCACCAACGGAAAGCGCACCGATGTACCTCATAGTTATGAAAAACGATATATATAGGAAAGGCAATTGGAATTAGGAAACAAAAATTATCACAAATCATTTTATTTTAAGGTAAATGCTGCCTAGCTTATTCCTATAAACTACTATAGTGTTTGTATCTAGAATGTCAATACACTGGTTGTAGTAAAAGTGATGGAAGCAAGACGCAAAAAGCAAGAGAGTAAAAAGAACCAAAATTTTATTTGATAAGAGAAAAAAATCATAATTTTATTTGATAAGAAAAAAAACTCTTAGGTTTACATCATAGTGGGCACATAGGCTCTACTCACAACCTTGCTGCCGTGTCACCGTTGCGATGCTCCTTTGGAACCCCTAAAAGCGATCGCATTTAGCGGAAGCTGAGGCCTTTGGGCCACGCTTTACGAACGCTTCATCGCGAAGC
>NZ_JAAHIE010000760.1:0-2959 GCF_010671945.1 Moorena sp. SIO4E2 | reverse complement strand
ACAGCCAGTCAAGTAATTTGGCATTTTTCAACCCCGGATGCCAGAGTCAAACTTAAACATCTTTATCCAGTGTTTGAAGAGGAAGAGATGGCAGATTCTAATGCACCAAATTAGCTGTGTCAGTCCACTACGCACTCCCGATTCCCGATTCCCGATTCCCGATTCCCGACTCCCGACCCAAATTTAAAAAACCTACTCCCTACTCCCTGCTCCCTGCTCCCTTACAAGTAATGGTAAACTTTACAGATGCGGACGAGGATTTACCTCCAGCGAGTCCAGAAGAACAATACCAAGACTTACTCCGTGCCCTCCGAAGGCGTAGAGGTTTCGGATTATTATTTGTCCGTTGTTCTCCCGTAGAAGCAGAGAAGTTGGTTAAGCAGGTTAAGCAAGATTTGCCTCAGAAAACAATAGAGGTGTTGCGCTTCGAGGAACCGATTGATAATTTATACGGCATTGTTCAGGATCGCCCCGACTGTCAGGACATCAAGGTTTTATTTATCCAAGGTCTAGAATACTCGTTTTATAAGTATGAAGAGACGAAACGTCAACAGGGATGGGATAGCGAAGCAATTTATTCCTATAGTTGGAAAGGGGTTCCTCATATATTAAATCATCTCAACCAACACAGAGAACGGTTTCGAGATGATTTTCAGATTTGTTTTGTGTTTCTCTTACGGTCATTTTCCCTGAATTATTTTATCCACCGCGCTCCCGACTTTTTTGACTGGCGTTCTGGTATGTTTGACTTTCCTAGCAAATCAGAGGAGTGTCAACAAGAAGACTGTCAGAATCAGTCTTTGAATCCTGAATACTTACGTAAAGAAATTATCGCTATTGAAAAACTGCTGGAAGCAGAGCATCAAACTCCTGAAGAGCAAGCGGATTTACTAGTTGAACTAGGAATGCTACTGGTTGCTGCCCAAGAATATGAAGACGCGATCGCTAACTTCGACCAAGCTTTGGAAATTAAACCCGATGATCACCACGCTTGGTACAGCCGGGGGGTTGCCCTATCGGTATTAGGACGTTTGGAAGCAGGGATTGATTCCTATGGCAAAGCTTTGAAAATTAAACCGGATCTCCACCAAGCTTGGTACAAGCGGGGGAATGCCCTATCGGATTTAGGACGAAATGAAGAAGCCATCGATTCCTATGACAAAGCTGTGAGAATTAAATCTGATTTCCACCAAGCTTGGTACAAGCGGGGGAATGCCCTTTTGGATTTAGGAAAAAACAAAGCAGCGATTCAATCCTATGACAAAGCTGTGAAAATTAAATCTGATTTCCACCAAGCTTGCTACAAGCGGGGTATTGCTCTATCCGAATTAGGACATTTAAAACCAGGGATTGAATCATTTGAACAAGCTTTGAAAATTAAACTGGATTTCCACCAAGCTTGGAATAGCCGGGGGGTTGCCCTATCCGAATTAGGACATTTGGAAGCAGGGATTGAATCATTTGACCAAGCTTTGAAAATTAAATCCGATGAACACGAAGCTTGGTACAACCGGGGGAATGCCCTATCCGATTTAGGACGAAATGAAGAAGCCATCGATTCCTATGACCAAGCTTTGAAATTTAAACCCGATTTCCACAAAACTTGGAACAACCGGGGGATTGCCTTATCAGATTTAGGACGAAATGAAGAAGCCATCGATTCCTATAACCAAGCTTTGAAATTTAAACCCGACCTCCACCAAGCTTGGAATAACCTGGGGCTTGTTCTATTGAATTTAGGACGAAAAAAAGCAGCGATCTATTCCTATGACCAAGCTTTGAAAATTAAACATGATGACCACCAAGCTTGGAACAACCGGGGGAATGCTTTATCGGATTTAGGACGAAATGAAGAAGCCATCGATTCCTATGACCAAGCTTTGAAAATTAAACATGATGACCAAGAAGCTTGGTACAACCGGGGGAATGCTTTATGGAAATTAGGACAAAATAAAGCAGCGATTAAATCCTATGATAAAGCTGTGAAAATTAAACCCGATTACCACCTAGCTTGGAATAACAGGGGGAATGCTCTATCGGATTTAGGACGAAAAAAAGCAGCGATTAAATCCTATGATAAAGCTTTGAAAATTAAACCCAATTACCACCTAGCTTGGAACAACCGGGGGGTTACCCTACGGAAATTAGGACAAAATGAAGCAGCGATTAAATCCTATGATAAAGCTGTGAAAATTAAACCCGATTACCACCTAGCTTGGTATAACCGGGGGGTTACCTTATTGGCATTAGGACGAAATGAAGCAGCGATTAATTCGTTTGACCAAGCTGTGAAAATTAAACCCGATTACCACCTAGCTTGGCATAACCGGGGGATTGCCCTAAGGAAATTAGGACAAAATGAAGCAGCGATTGAGTCCTATGACCAAGCTGTGAAACTTAAACCCGATCACCACCAAGCTTAGTACCACAAAGCCTGCTGTTATGCCTTACAAGGAAATGTAGACTTAGCCCTTGATAACTTGCAACAGGCCATTAATCTCAATCCTGAAGAATATCGAGAGATGGCAAAAACTGATTCATCTTTTGACACCATTCGCTCAGATCAGCGGTTTCAGCAGTTGATTAATATCAAGTCTGGGATTTTAGGGAATCGGGAGTCGGGAGTCGGGAGCCGGAAATAGGGAATAGGGAAAAAATTCTGTATACCTGATTACTATGATAAACGCTATAGCAATGGGTGTAATGGTGTTGACAACTTTAAGGAATGAAACATCGCTAATACCAATTTTAAATAAACTATTCTCTTGCTTCCCATCTCCCCATCTCCCCATCTCCCCATCTCGCCGCGCCCAGCCCTATAGCCTATTCCAGTTGCCGTTCCGAGGGTGTTATGGTGTCCATCAACCCTTCAAAGGTACCAGAATTGACGATAAAATACAACAATCCAGCAAACACTAGAAGAGCTAGAAGCATGGAACAACCGCGCATATCCTTCTCC
>NZ_JAAHIE010000076.1:0-21907 GCF_010671945.1 Moorena sp. SIO4E2 | reverse complement strand
AGCTAATACAGCGTTTTCCATAACTATTAGGTGCCCTTGACCCATTAAGAATTAAATTCGCCACGGGTCGCACCTGAGGTACACAGCATTTTTTACCTCTTGCCTCTTGCTTATTGCCTGCTCCCTGCTCCCTACTCCCTTTGCTATAAAATAAATGCAACTAGAAAACTATTTTGACTTCCTAAGTGTGGACGATATTCGGCTCAAAGGCACAAGAATAGGAATAGAAACTATTCTCTATGATTATATCCATCGTGCCCGCACTCCCGAAGAAATTGCCGAAACCTATCCATCCCTAAATCTAGAACAGGTCTACGCTACTATTCTTTATTATCTACACAATAAAGAAATGGTGAGCCAATATGTTGCTGACTGGTTAGAGTGGAGTCACCAGCAACTGAAAGCACAGCAACTTAATCCCTCCACCTCTGCGCTGCGATTGCGGAAGTTGAGAGCAGAACGAAAAGTAATGAAAAAAGCTGATGACTCTCAAATATCTATTGGATGAAAATGTCAATCCTGCTTACAAAATCCAATTGACCCGGAATTCTCCTGATTTGGTGATGTGGGTTGTTGGTGAACCGAATACTCCTGCAAGAGGAACGTTAGACCCACAAATTCTGAACTGGTGTGACGAGTATGGTTTTGTGCTGGTGACAAATAATCGTAAATCTATGCCGACCCACTTAGCTGATTATATTGCAGAAGGGAATCACATACCAGGCATCTTTATTCTCAACACCAAGTTAAGTATGGGAGAAAATATTGATGAGTTGGTTTTTCTAGCTGAGGCATCTTTTGAAAGCGAATATCAAGACCAAATTATTTATCTTCCACACAGTTATAGCGTTTCTAAATAGCTCATGAAAACCCTTGACTACTCTTCCCGACTCCCTGTTCCCTGCTCCGAGGCTCCCTGCTCCGAGGCTCCCTACTCCCTACTCCCTACTCCCTACTCCTTGTTCCCTGTTCCCTAAAACCTAAAGATTTTTACCTAACCCAATTGATAATTTCTATATCCCACTCCACTCTCTCAAAATAGGTAAAACCCAAGTAATCGGCCTACGCTCTTCTACTGTTACCCTTACCGTTGTTGTGGTTCCTGGAGAAATTTCCAACTGGGGTCCGAGGGAAGATGACCATTGATAACCACTGGGGGTTTTTGAGTCAAGTTGTAATTTAGCGATCGCTTCGATTTTACCTCCTTCCTCACCCATTAATTTTTGTACCACCTCCGGATTTCCTATCACCGAACTCGCCCCTGCTGAGGTGATGGAAAAGGGAGAAACTTCGGTAATTTTCCCCACAATTCCTCCATATCTTGTCCGTTTTACCGTATCCGGTGTAATTAAAATCCCCATTCCCGGTTGAATTTTTTTGCCATCCTCCACAGCAAAATAGGTTACGCTGATCATATCCCTAGCTTTCCCTGGTGTTTGTAGGCTTCCCAGGGAATTTCCGGGGTTGAGATATTGCCCCACAGTAGCCGTTATTTCTAGAATGCATCCGGTATGGGGACTTTTAATAATACTGTTGTCTGCAACTTCCTTTTGCAATCGGGCGATGGCTTGCTGTATGTCCTGAATTTGATTATTATCAGTATTGGTAGCTTCCAGATTATCCTGTTCTAGTTGTTTACTACGGGTGTCTAGTTTTTCTAATTCCGCTTTAATTTGAGTAATACTATTGATATTTTCTAAATACTTCTGTTGTAGCTCCGTTTCCTGTACCTGCAACTGTTGCAATTGTGCTTGAATCTCGGAGATAGTTTGACGAATTTCTCGATAGTCTTGTTCTGCTTGTAAAACCCGTTCAGAAGAAATTGCTCCTTGTTGTTGCAAGTCCCGTTGCTTGGCCAGTCGCTGTTGTAGTATCGGGGTTAATTCTTCTGCATCTTTGAGCTGTTGTTGGAGGCTGCGATGCTGGCTCAAGATGCTAGTTAATCCTTGATTTTGGAGCTGGGGAGTCAAGGTTTCAGTATCTCGTAACCGTTGTTGTAAGCTGGTGCGTTCAGCAGTAATTGCTGTTGTTTCTAGCTGGGTGCGTTGTTGTCGCAGTAACGTAATTTTTGCTATTTGTTGCTTTAACTGAGCCAGTTTATCCCGTTGTTGTTGCAACTGCTGTTTTAGATCAGAGGGGTCAATGATTCCCAGGATATCGTCTTTTTTTACACATTGACCTGTGCGAATCGTTAAGGATTCCAACTGTCCCGATATCGGAGATTGCAATTGTACCACCCGACGGGGATTAATCAGCACTCCCTTACCAGTGACTGTGATCGGAATAGTCCCAACTATGCTCCAAAGTACCCCAATCAGGCCGAATATAGCTAATCCCCCCAAGGGTAGCCAATCGACGGGACTAACCACTGGCATTAACCGATCTAACTGTTCTGGGTCAGATAATCGGTTTAGGGCTTGCTGACGGAAGATAGGGGGTTTTTGCTGAGTCATTATTGGGGAGGAGGGAGCAGGGAATGGGGAATGGGGAATAGGGAATAGGGAATAGGGAGCAGGGAGCCGTCAGCCGTCAGCCGTCAGCCGTCAGCTTATTTTATTCAAAAACACTGATTGCGCTACGCGCACGCTGCGCGAACAGTAGCCTGGCCATAGATTCACAATCGCTATTTTACGGATAATTAAACCCACCTACTTAGCTGATAGCTGATAGCTGATAGCTGATAACTGATAGCTAATAACTGATAACTGATAGCTAATAGTTGATAGCAGACTTCCTTGACATATCCTACGTTTTGTCAATTACAATTTCTTCCAAACAAAATCCGATTGATTAGCTAACCCTATGTAAAATATAATAAACTTTGTAAAGTTGCTTGACAATAGTGCTATATTTCTTTGATTATAGTATTATGTTTGATCACCAATGGGTTAGTAAATAACTGCATCAAAGTAGTTGGTTATAAAGAGCATGACGCAATTACGCTCCTGGGGTGGGGGGCATCTTACTGCCCCAAAGCTCCTGGGGCGGCGGCGCAACTGGTGCCCCAACTTCGTCAATCTAAACCTACTTTACCTAACCTGGATCACCTACAACGGATCCATCAGATCATCATTAAAACTACCACTAAACGGCAAAAAAAATGAAGAACAATCAAACCCACCAAACTCCACCACAAAACTCTCGACCCAACTCTGAGTCGGTCAACTCAAACTCCACCACAAAACCCTCGAAACTCTCCAAACTCTCTTTGTGTGAATTGGAGACGATAGCGGGAGCGGGAATGGGTATGTGAGGGGTGGGAATACCTGAAAATACCACAGACCTAAGGCATTGGTAAAAAACCATTTGACCCATCCCAGGGCGTTGGGTTCGCCTCGATAAATTGATTAACAACCATCCCAACGCCGATCAGCCTTTGATTACCTGGCACGGGCAATACGGTTGCTGTTTTCACCCCAGCATTGAGCTTACTTCCTATGTAGCTCTTGCTGGGGGTTTTGCTTTTTGGTTTTAGCAATCGTTAAGTCTAGAAAAGGTCTACGCTAATAAGGCTGATTGTCACCCTGTCAGGTTTGTACTACCAAATCACATCTGAGTAAAAATTTCTGATTTCTCTGTCTGCTGTGATGATTGAAGCTTGATGGCTGATAGCTAGTGCTACAACGACTCGATCAACAGGATCTCGATGATCCCATGCTAGCTTGACACTTTCTAACCACAGATCTTCATCAATCGGGACAATTCTGACAACACTAGACTTTTTCAAAGAAGCAACATACTTCTTAATATCAACTCCTAAATCTAGTTTTTTATTTTTGATTTTTATCGCAATTTCCCAGAGAGATATGGATGGAACAAGACCATTTTTTTTCGTTTCCATTTGGTGGCAAACGTCTTTCGCAGATTGAGAAAGCTTATCTGGATCTAGACTCCACCAAATCAAAGCGCAAGTATCGAGAACAATTTTCACACTTCTCCCCATTCTGCTGTTGTAGGAGTTGTTAAATCCTCAAAATACTGTACTTTACCGCGCATTTGCCCAAATAACTGTTCTGTTGAAGGGAAATTGCTGGCGTATTTAGAAATGATCACCACTGGTTTGCCCCGATCAGTAACTACAATTTCTTCCCCTTCTGACTCGACAAGCTGCAAGAACTCCAGCAGTTTGCTTTTTAGTATACTTTTGGAAATTGTTTTCATTATGAAACTATTAACGGAGCTAGGTAATAATGAAATTATATCACATTTACAGGGTTTTTAATAGCTATCAGATATACAGGATTTTTCACCTCTTGCCTCTTGCCTCTTGCCTCTTGCCTATTCCCTACTCCCTACTCCCTATTCCCTACTCCCTATTCCCTTCACACCATCTGTCGCGCCATCAAATCAGCAAACAACCCCTCAACTGCTGCCAATTCCTCAAAACTTCCCTGCTGTACTATCTTCCCACCATGCAACACATAAATCCTATCAGCATGACGAATAGTACTCAAACGATGGGCAATTACTACACGAGTTACCCCCAATTGTTCTAAACTGTTAGTAACAATTGCTTGGGTGCGATTATCCAAGGCAGATGTCGCTTCATCAAACAATAAAATCTGGGGTTTGTGTACCAAAGCGCGAGCAATAAATAACCGTTGTCGCTGTCCTCCAGAAAGATTCCCACCCCCTTCGGAAATAATAGTATGTATCCCCATGGGCATGGCTTGAATATCCTCAGCTAATCCCGCCATCTGCAACGCTTCCAGAGCTTTATCTTGGGTAACAATTGCCCCCCCAGCAATGTTTTCCCAAATTGAACCACTCATAATCCGCCCATTTTGCAGCACTACCCCTAACTGTCGCCTGACCGCTGCAATATCTAATCCCGATAAATCTTTGCCATCATAAAAGATTGCTCCCGCTTCGGGAGTTTCAAATCCCAACAGCAACCGCATGATAGTGGATTTACCACTCCCCGAGGGACCGACAATAGCAATAAATTCTCCAGCTTTCGCGTCTAGGGTAATTTTATCTAAAACTAAAGGACTATCCTGGCGGTAACGAAAGCAAACCTGGTTTAATTTCAGTTGACCTGAAAGCCTGCCGGGATGGTACTTATCAGCATCAACTTCTGGCTTTGTCTGTAAAATTGGTTGGGCGCGTTCCCATAAAATACTGATATCTAAACTATCAATCAGAGTGTTGCTTAATCGGGTGGCGCTGGTGATAAAGGTACCGAAGGCAGTATTAAATGCCAGAAATGTACCAGTAGATAATCCTGTTTCCCCTACGGACTGTGCCATTAAAGCAACAGTAAATCCAAACAGCAGCATGGAACTTACTGCTGGTAACATTACATTAAACGCAGTTAGTAAGTCTTCCACTAACTGGGTACTCAATATCAGTTTTACCTGCTGAGTGTATTTTTTCGCCCAGCAAGCAAACGCCTCTGATTCAGCAGCAGCAACTCGTAATTTCGAGATGCCACCAATTAACTGCACTGTTAGTCCAAAGATTTCTCCTGAAAGCTGCTGGAGGGGACGCATTTTCCGCCTGGTAATCATACCGGATAGGGTAGTAATAATTACTGCTACTAAAGCGATAGCGATCGCAACGAATGCCAGAGGAAAACTGTAGACTATCAATAGTCCTAGATTTAGCAACGAAAATAAACTGGTAAATAGGGTTCGCAAAATGCTACCGCTAAGTCGATCACGAATCTGATTAACAGCGGAAACCCGATTGTGTAAATCCCCTGTGGAATACTGGCGGAAAAAGGCGGGTTTGAGTTTGAGCAATCTATCCCAAAGGGCGGCTTGAGTATCATAACTGACTTTGGTTTGCCATCTCAGGATCACAAAACTTTGAGCCAATTGGAATATCATCACCCCAAAGCTAGCGGCTAACAATCCCAAACCCATTTGGATTAATAATTGGCGTTTAGCGTCGGGAATGGCAGAGTCGATCAGAATACCAGTAATTTGTGGTGTCAACATCCCGAATAACGTTGCAACTACTCCCACTCCCAGGATTTTCAGCAAGTCTGGAGCACGACCTCTGATCGTAAATTGGAGAATATCCCAGACTGTAATCTCTTTATCGGGTAAAGGCCGATAAAAGGTATAGGCAATGGCAGCAATTGTTGTGGCAGTGTTACGGTTGAGGGGGGTGCGGGTCAACTCGACTGGGTCAAGGATTTCATACTTGGTGGCTTTGAGCGGTAGCAGAGCGACTGGTTGATTTTCTTCCTTAGTAAAAGCCAGCAGGGGACCACAATCTGTTTTCCACCAGTTACCAGTGAGGGTGACTCGACGGGTGCGGAAACCGGAAGCCCGTGCGATCGCGTCTAGGGTATTGGCATTTTCTGATTTAGCAGCAGGACGAATGGTTATCCCTAAAGCTTTGCCGATAGCACCTACAGCAATTAACAGCGGGGTTTCTCCTTCGGGGATGTCGGCGGTGGGATTGAGGATTGAGGCGAGTTCCCTCAGGGCTTTTTCTGTCATGGGACAGGGAAATATGATAGCCTACTGAATTTTATCAAAATTGAGGTTAATGAACTCTTAGGATCAGCCATTACTGATGCTATTCCTCAGATTATCGAAATCCTTATGTAAATATTTTTTACAAAAAATCTTTTCTCTGCGTAAAAGAAAAAGATTATCCCGAAGTAATAATTGAGGGCTTCAGGAAAGCGTCCGCTAGCCCAGGATTTGATCCGTTTAAGTCGTCATAACTTCGATAATTATTGACGAGGTATGAGTGATTAATCGTAGGGTGGGCAGTGCCTACCAACGCGGTTTGCAAGCTTCATTATCTGTCTGGTGCACTGCCCACCCTACATGAACTGCATAGTCGGTAGTGATAAACATGTAGTGGGTAGTGGTACACAAGTAGTGATTTTAGCTCCCGTTACCTTGATCAGACCGTAGCAAACCACTACATCTTTACCACTACGACACATTTGCATTTAACGAATCAAGACGTTTATTGCCGCCAGCTATAAAACCACCGCACACCTTGCTTAACTCGTCGTCAGTCAAGGCCAATAAGGTGTTACCCCTTCCTGATGAGTCTTTGGTTGATTTATCGGTCAGTTCTTCTATTTTGATTCTAGCCATTTAAATCACCTTTGATTTAGTAAGTCAGCTTTGACATACTTCCTACACTAATCAGTGTATAGCTATGAGTAACTTCCTACACTGATCAGTAGGGCAGTTTTGAAACTGCCACAATGGTACAGATTGGATTCACTATCTAGATCAGATCATGAAGCATCACCCAGAGGTGCAACCCCGTAATTTAATTCGTCATAGGAAAGCAAGTAGCTTGCTGCCCCAGTGGCACTTGTTGGGGGTTTGTTTTTTGGGTTTTGGTTTGTATCTGTTGCCAAATCCCTTATAGTTTATCGCACAATATTTACGGCTAAAAATTTAGCATAAAATGTGATGAACAACCAAATATCTTAAATATACCTATTGACTGAAATATTAAATAATGATAAATAAATAATTAAGGTTAGTTCAACAGATAAAAAAAACGAAACCAAGCTCAGACTATGAAGTTAAAAAGAAACAATTTTCAATCTCAGGAACCCGCAATTCAGCCAATTACTCCCTCCAAACCTCAACCCTCTAAACTCTCAGAACAGGAATTGGATAGCTTAGTTGGTGGACTAAGTTGGGGGGGCTGGAGTAACACGAGTTACACCTATCGTTTTTGGTAAAACAGGATAATGCTTTGAGTCCAACACGCTGAAAAAATAAAAGGGTATAGGTGCGCTTTCCGGATTAAGAATTAAATTCACCACAGGTCGCACCTGTGGTAACGATGTAGTGGTTTAGCTACAGTCTGCTCAAGGTAACAGGAGCTAAAATCACTACTTATTTACTACTACCAACAAAATCAAGGTCATACTGTTAAGTTAAACAAAAATAATTGGTAACCTAAGCAATCAACCTTCTGAACGAATCAACTGCTCATACACTCCCCCTTCCTCCCACAATTCCTCATGAGTTCCCCGCTGCACTACCTTACCCCCTTCCAGCACAATAATCTGATCACAATCCCGAATCGTACTCAGGCGGTGGGCTACCAAAATACAACTACACTGACGCGATCGCAAATTTGACACAATCATTTGTTCTGTCTGGGCATCTAAAGCAGACGTTGCTTCATCCATCACCAAAATTGCTGGATTTTTCACCAATGCCCGGGCAATTTCCAACCGTTGTCGCTGTCCCCCACTTAAATTCACACCCCCTTCCAGCAATTCCCCGTCATATCCCCCCGGAATTGCCATGACTGCTTCATGGATAACCGCATCTTGACAAGCTTGGACTAATTGCTGATCGGTTACTGTAGCATTCCATAAGGTCAAATTATCCCGCACCGTCCCGCCAAACAGAAAGATATCCTGTTCCACCAGAGATAAAGAACTGGCCAAGACCTCTCGCGGAATTTCCCTTCTAGGAGTCCCATCCAAGAGAATCTCCCCTTCCCAAGGTTGATAAAGTCCACAGATCAGTTTAGCCAGGGTAGATTTCCCCGAGCCACTGGCACCCACTAAAGCCACCCTTTCTCCTGGTTGCAAGGATAGATTGAAGTTCTCAATCAAGGGCGGGTCTACATGGGAGTAACCAAAAGTAACATCCCGTAACTCCACATAACCTTGCAATCGGGAATCAGTAATGTCACTGTCTACGTCATTTTGAATTTTGAATTTTGAATTTTGAATTTTGACTTGTCTTGTCTCCACTTCCGAATCAAGGGAATTACCCAACACATCATCTAAACGATTCAAATCCCCTTCTAATTCCTGGAGGGTACTCCCGAAATCTACCAAGGTATTAACAGGTTGTTGAAAACTGATCATCAAACTTTGAAACGCCACCAACATCCCAATACTGAGGTTTCCATCCATCACCCGCCAACCCCCAACCACTAAGATCAACATCGAGGTTAAGGAGGTAAGTAATATGGGCAAAACCCCCAACATCTGGTTTGTGACTTCCAACTCTTGCTGAGCGATCGCAGCTTTGGCATAATAACCAGACCAGCGGGAAAAGAAATCCGACTCCAAGGCTGATGCTTTCAAGGTTTCCATACTCTGGAGGGCTGCAATACTTACCCCCGCAGCTTTTCCCCAATCTTGGACTAAGCGCATATTAGCATCCACCCGCTGTCTGGCTACCCACTGCAAGGCCAAGCCATTGATGGCGGAAAAACAGATACCAATTAAGGTCAGTACTCCATCATAGGCCAACATCACCACAGCGTAGAACAATATCATCACCGTATCAATCACCGTAGTTGCCAATTGTCCAGATAGCACCTGACCTACTTTATTATTCAGACTGGCACGATTGCTAATTTCCCCGGCATATCTTTGAGCATAAAATCTCACAGGTAATCTCAGAATATGCCATAGGAAACGAGTGGACATCCCGACAGCCAGCTTAATCCTCAGCTTTCGTAAATAGCGCAGTCGCAGCAGGGTCAGAATCCCTTGAAACACCGTGGTAATAATCATCCCCAAAATTAGGGGACGCAGCCATTCCGTGCGATTTTCTACCAGAATCTCATCCACAAACACCTGACTGAAAACTGGGATAGCTAATCCTGGCAGCACTAACAGAAATCCTGCCAAAATACAGTATAAAATTGCCCCAACTGAACCTTGTAAACGGTCAATCAATGCTAAGATAACACTAGGTTTACGACCCCCCTTGTTAAACTCCGGTCCCGGTTCCATTACTAGGATAATCCCAGTAAACCCCTCATCAAATTCTTCCCAAGACACCCTGCGGGGACCCGTAGCGGGGTCATTGAGGAATACCCAATGTTTGCTGAATCCTTCCACGACCAGGAAGTGATTGAACTGCCAAAAGACAATGTAGGGGGGAGATACTTCTTGAAGTTGTTCTAGGTCTTCTGCTTTAAAGCCATCTGCAACCATTCCGTAACCTCTAGCAGCAAGAATCACATTAGAAGCTTTGCTGCCATCACGGGAAACCCCACACTCAATCCGGAGTTCAGCTAACGGGACAATGCGATTATAGTAAGCAAGAATAATAGCTAAGGAAGCGGCTCCGCATTCGACTGCTTCCATTTGTAAAATAGTAGGAGTTCTAACACGCATTTATAGCATTTTTATTTTAAGGGAGCAGGGAGTAGGGAGTAGGGAATAGGGAGTAGGGGTAATAAAATTTAATGTACCTAATAAGTTAAGTATTCAGCTATCAGCTATCAGCTATCAGCTATCAGCCTTGGCCTGTGGCCACACTACTTGAGGTGCTTTTGAATCAAATAAGCACCTCAAGTAGCGTGAGCTTTTAGCTCACGGCTGACCGCTGACCGCTGACCGCTGACGGCTTACTCACAAACAAAAAAGTACCCTGATTGGGTACTGTTGAAGCTTGATGTCATTGTCCATAATGCAAAACAAGCCTCGCTAAAATCATGAGGCTTCTCGCCGGATAAACTAACCAACAGGAGCTAGTCATGATTCAGACAATTAACACTAATAGCAAAATTAGCCACCAAACCTCACAGGTTTACACAAGTACCCCTGAGCCAAGAAACAGTCTACCTAGCATTTCCGTTCGTCAGCCCCTACCCCACGACATTGTTGACGAAAAAATTTGGGTTTCAAGCCCCGTCCTTCGCTGGATAGAAACCTGTTTATTGTGGAGCCTTATTCAATAAGTTTTAACCATGCATCCGCATAGCCTGCCGACCATAAAGGCTCCACTATCTTACGGTAACTTGGCCGTAGGCCACGCTGCGCGAACAACGGACGGCTTTCTTGACAGTTTTATTTTTTTGAGCTACAGTTTACGTAAAGTTGTTCCACGTCAAATGATCGTCTTAGAGTTCAAAGTCAAAGGGAATAAAACTCAATATGCCGCCATCGACGATGCGATAAGGACGGGTCAATTTGTACGCAATAAGTGTCTTCGATATTGGATGGACAATAAAGGCGTAGGACAAAAAGACCTTTATCGCCATAATACGTGGCTCAGATCTGAGTTTCCTTTTGTCAAAGATTTGAACTCTCATGCATGTCAGGCTTCTGTGGAACGGGCTTATAATTCAATTTCTAGGTTCTATAGCAACTGTAAAAAACAAGTCCCTGGGAAGAAAGGCTATCCAAAGTTCAAAAAGTTTTGCAGATCAGTTGAATATAAAACATCTGGCTGGAAGCTTTCCCCTGATACAAAGTCAATCTCCTTTATTGACAAAAAAGGAATAGGCAAATTCAAACTCAAGGGGACTTGGGACTTGTGGCGCTACGACCAAAAACTAATCAAGCGAGTTAGGTTAGTTCGCCGCGCAGATGGTTATTCTGTTCAGTTCTGTGTAAAGGTTGATGTCAAAGAGTCTTTAGAACCAAGTCATACCAACATTGGTTTGGATGTAGGACTAAAAGAGTTCTATACAGACTCAAAAGGAGACACAGAGCCAAACCCTAGGTTTTATCGAAAAGGAGAAAAGCGCTTAAAGTTTTATCAGCGTAGAGTTTCTCGCAAAAAGAAAGGCTCATCCAATCGTAAAAAAGCCAGAAATAGATTAGGTAAGACACACCTCAAAATAAGTAGGCAGCGTGAAGAACATGCCAAGAGACTGGTTAGAAGTTACCGCAAGAAGAGTGCAGCCTTTATAGTTGGTAGGCTATGCATCAAAGGTGGCAGGTTTTGTTGTAAGGCTGCACTCTTCTAAGGTTTCGTCTCCGGCACGTTGCGTAATCCACTCTAACGATGTGGTTGCTTACGAAGACTTGAGGATTAAAAATCTGGTGAAAAATCATTGTCTTGCCAAATCTATTAATGACGCGGGTTGGTATCAATTTAGAAAATGGTTAGAGCATTTTGGCCAAAAGTTTAATAGGCAGACAGTAGCAGTCAATCCTGCCTATACCAGCCAAAATTGTTCAGACTGTGGCGAGGTCGTTAAGAAGTCTTTATCAACCAGAACCCACGTCTGTGAGTGTGGTTGTGAATTAGACCGAGACCATAATGCTGCGATCAATATTCTAAAAAGAGCCTTGGGTACTGTGGGGCACACAGGAACCTGGATCATAGATCCGAACGCTTATGGAGAATTGGCCTCTACTCTTCCTGATTCCGGTCTGGTTGAGCAAGTCAGCTCGTTGAAGTAAGAATCCCCGTTCTTCTAGGACGGGGAGTGTCAAAATCCCATTCGTGTCTGCGGCATTGCTACTGGGTTTGAAGGCATCATTCACGTCGGTGTCCGGGACAATAATGATACCGAGTTATTCCGGAATTTTCTCACTGTTGGCGGTAATGGCATCCTCGCTAACTTCTCGGTAGGATTGCCATTGAAAATAGTCCCAGCAACCCCCCAAGGTACCCTTGAAATTTTCAGTATCTCACCAGCAAACGGCAGTGAAACCAATAAAGTAATCGTGCCAATTGTTTTCGGCAACGCCTTGCTGCTTCGGTACTTTGGTTTCTATCAATACACTGTCATCCCCGGAGACACCCTCTTCAGCATCGCCCAACAAGTTTATGGTGACGGCAGATTGTCTCGTCGGATATTAGAAGCCAACCGACACCAAATTAAGCATGCTCATCAGATCTATCCAGGATTAGTGTTACGAGTTCCAGTCTCAAAGTTTTAGTTATAGAGGTTTTCAATTTAGTGAGGTACATTTTTTTAGGTTTTAGGTTTTAGGTTTTAGGTTTTAGGGAGCAGGGAATCGGGAATCGGGAATCGGGAATCGGGAATCGGGAATCGGGAATCGGGAAACAATATTGTGTACCTCATTAGACTATAAACAGCTATAGTGATAATATAAGTATTTGTTGCCTACTCCCTACTCCCTACTCCCTACTCCCTACTCCCTATTCCCTTTACAATAATGACAAACTACGAAATCGAAACCCAAGAATGGTGGGTAGAACGTTGGAATGAATTACTCAATTCCTATCGCTTCAAAAAGCGTTTGGAACGGGGACGTATTTATGCCAAAGAAGGCAACATTCTCAGTATTGACTTTCTAGGACCACAAGTAGTGGCCAAAGTTCAAGGAACTGCTCCGGAGCCCTATGAATTGACCATTTCCATCGAACCCTTTACTGAGGAAGACTGGAATTATGTGGTGCAAACCCTGGCAAGTAAAGCAATTTACTCAGCTCAGTTATTAGCAGGAGAAATGCCCCATAATATCGAAGAAGTATTTACTTCCAATGGTTTAAGTTTATTTCCCTTCACCCTCTCCGACGTTCGTTCCAGATGCAATTGCCCCGATCCCAAAAATCCTTGTAAGCATATCGCAGCAGTATACTATGAATTAGGCGATCGCTTCAGCGAAGACCCCTTTGTTTTGTTCCAGTTGCGGGGAAGCACCAAAGAACAAATCCTTGATGCCTTGCGTAAATTACGGAGTGGTCAAGCACCAGAAACTTCGGCCACAGAGCAGCCATCGTCAATTCCAAATCTCACGTCTGCTGATCAAAACCCTGATCAAAACAGGGAAGAGGGGGAATCCGCAATCGACGATCCTGAAACCTCAGTCAATATTCAGCAATTTTGGCAATACGATCAGCCCCTCGATTCTTCCCTCGTGGTAATTGCACCACCAACAGATAGTGGAACCGTCCTTGATGTCTTAGGAACAATTCCTCTAGGAGGAGCTGACCCTCGTGTCATGCAGTATTTAAAGGGAATTTATCAGATAGTCAGCCAGCAGGCCGTAATCTCAGCATTAAATCGAGATAGCTAATAGGCTAATAATTAATTCCCTGTTGGAACTAATGTGCCTATTTTAGCTATCAGCTATCAGCGTGTCGCGTATCAGCTATCAGCGTGTCGCGTATCAGCTATCAGCTATCAGGTTTTAGCGTTCAGGTTTTGAATAAAACAGATAAGCATTGGTTTAATCTGAGTTACCTCAGCTGAGGGCTGACCACTGACCGCTGACCGCTGACCGCTTAATGCTAACAAGACTTCTGAGCCACACCCTTATACATATAGCCCATAATCTTAGGAAATTTTGGTTCATAAAACTCTTCTAACTTCAGAATCTGGAAATGGTTTTCAACCAGCTGTTTGATATTACGATTGAGATGACAGCCATCCGCAATAATCTTTTGTACAGGGGTCAAGCGATTTTGCCAAACCTGAACCTTAGACTCATCACTCATGCCATGCTCAATAAAAAAGAACTTTCCCCCTGGTTTGAGCACCCGATAAATTTCCTCTATAGCCTGATTTACCTTACTAATACTGCACAAGGTCCAGGTGCTCACTACACTATCGAAGCTATGGTCAGCCATCGGTAAACTTTCCCCATTCAGCACCCGAAAATCAACAGTAATTTCCGATTGATTAATACGTTTTTTTGCTACGGAATCCATCCCAGGATTAACATCAATAGTTGTAAGTTTTTGCAGGTGCTTGGGGTAATACTTTAAATTTAATCCTGTGCCAAAGCCAATTTCAAATACTTCCCCAGACACCTGAGATAAAACCTCTTGACGATACTTGGTTAAGACCGGGTCAGACATAACCCAGTCCAGAAATCGGGGAAAAATTAACTCTGAATATAAACTCATGATCCAATTACCTTGGGATAACCTTGAATTGGTACTCATGATCAATTATATATATAGCAAGTCTTAATTAGTTGAGTTACAAAGTACTGGGTTTTAGGGAATAGGGAATAGGTAAAAAATCCTGAGGTGCGACCCGTGGCGAATTTAATTCGCCAAGTAAGAGCGCACCTACGTACCTGATTACTATGAGAAACGCTATATAAATTATAGTATTAAAGATAAATATGAGCGTGCAGGCTACCGGGTGAAGTATGACAAGTATATTTGATTGGATTAATCAATTCCGAAATGCTTGGGGTGACAACTTCCAGGCGGTGGGTGATTTGGTTCTTTACGCCTGGATTGTAAGTTTTGTCAATTTAGTCTTATGCGGGGGAGCACTGAACGAAAAGTTTGGTATCCAACCCCGCACCTGGCTTGGGCTAGTTGGTATTTTGTTTTCACCCTTCTTGCACAAAGACTGGAAACACTTGATCGGAAACACTATTCCGTTTGCGCTCCTTGGCTGTTGGGTATTGTTACGAGGAACCGATGATTTCTGGGTCGTGACCTTGGCGATAGTCTTGATTGGTGGTTTGGCTGAATGGCTACTTGGTTCACCTAACACTGTCTCTTATGGCGCGAGCGGTGTAGTTTTTGGGTATGTAGCTTTTCTGATCGCACAGGGGTATTTAGAAGGTAAGCCCCTGTTAGTCATAGGTTCTAGCGCTATCGGTGGTCTCTATGGTTTTACACTCAGAGGTTTATTTCCTGGTGAAACAGGGATCTCCTGGCAAGGACATTTATTTGGCTTCCTGGCAGGTATGCTTGCAGCCAGCTATTTGGACACGTTTCGGAATCTGTTTCTCTAAGCAAACATGGGGCTAAAGGTTAGACCTGATGTAAGCATATGCGCGTAGCCCATTAGCTGAATGCTTACAACCTGATGAATTTACCCAGTTTTGAGCCTTACTGGTCAAGTGGTCTGGCTCCTGGCCGTAGTTCCGGTAAAAAAAATCCCCGCTAGCGGCCAGACTAGCGGGGTGTGCTTTTCTCTTTGTGTTCTCAATTAATATTATTGGCCAATCATGTATGATTTGGTGTTTACTTAACGTCAATTTTTGGTGTGATTTCATATAAAGTTTTATAAACTTGCTTGTTTTGGTCGATCTAGTCAATCTGAGCATCAGGTGATCTCAACCAAAAAACTCCACTAGCCTGATACTAGTGGAGGCAGGGTGTGTTATTAGTCAACTTCATAATAGATATGCGATGTTGCTGATCTGGTTTGCTTAATGTATGGTTTTGTGTGTGATTGAGGTTGTTGCTCAGCAGAAACAGGAGTATACTTTTTATTCCAATTATTCCATCATAGCATAAAAATTGTGGCTGTCAAGGGCAAAAAATCTGAAAGATCCGTAAGTTATGGTAATAGTTGCCTAAATTTGACTATAATTACCTATGATACAACTAGCCTTTTGTGGAGCGCTTTCTGGTTATGGATAACAGAAAAGCCAAGTTGAAAGACTAGAGGTATGTGAGGGACAAAAAAAATACCGAAAAGTCCAGAAGTGTGGAGCCCTTAAAACCTTCACCACTTATGAAATCATGACTGCTGGATAACGTTGGTTATCTGGAAATCAGGTTATTTATACTGTTATTTTTACTGTTAAACACCACGATTATATCGTTATTCCCCATTACGGATTACCCACTTACCCGTAGCAAAAACCGTAACTAATGGAACCGAATTCTCCTGTAATGGTCATATTAGAACAGGGTATTAGCAACGGAGACGATCAGATGAACCATCAAATCCTTAGTCGTATAGCCACTGTTATGGCAGTCAGCATCCTGCTTACAGGTATATTGGGGTGTGTGTCGGAAAAAACCAATGCCCTTGACCCTCTGCCTAACTCCGAACCAACGAAAGAATCAATTTCAGCTAACCAGCAACCAAATCTAGACGTAGATACCAATCTTGTAGACGCTAATACGAAATTTGGCTTCAAGCTATTCTCAGAAATTCTCAAGCAGGACACTAACAAGAATGTTTTTGTCTCTCCTACCAGCATCGCCATTGCCCTAGACATGGCTTACAACGGTGCCAGCGGTGAGACTCAAGAGGCTATGGCAAAAGTCTTAGAATTAGAGGGATTGAGTCTAGATCAACTCAACCAGGGGAATAACGCTTTAAAAGCTAGCTTGGAAAATGCTGACCCTGATGTCGAGCTGTCTATTGCCAACTCCCTGTGGGCTAACCAAGGCATTGACATCAAGCCCAAATTTCTTAAAAACAACCAGGAATTCTACGACGCAGAGGTCACAGAACTTGATTTTAGTAGTGCCAAGGCTGCCACAAAAATTAACCGTTGGGTCAAAAACAACACAAACGGCAAAATCAAAACGATTGTCGATCGCACTCAAGGGGATGACTTACTTTTCTTAATCAATGCCATCTATTTCAAAGGTAGCTGGACAAGAGAATTCGATAAGAATAAAACCTCTAATCAACCTTTTTATATCTCCGGTTTAACCCAAAAGCAACACCCGATGATGTATCAGTATGGGAAGTATAAGTACTATGAAAATGATGCCTTTCAAGCTGTAAGTATTCCCTACGGTAAAGAACGGCTGAGTTTGTATGTTTTCTTACCCCGTGAAGGTAGCAGCTTGGCAGAATTTAAACAACAACTCACAGCGGAAAACTGGCTACAATGGATGAAAGAGTTTAAGTCGCGAGATGGGTCAATTCGGCTACCCCGCTTTAAATTTGAATACGATATTAAACTCAACGATTCCTTAAAAGCTTTGGGGATGGATGTGGCGTTTACCGATAACGCTGATTTTTCTAATCTGACCTCTGAATCAGCAGCCATTAGTCAAGTCAAGCACAAAACCTTTGTAGAAGTGAATGAAGAAGGCACTGAAGCAGCCGCTGCTACTTCTATCGGTATTGTTTCGACTTCGATTAGCATAGATCAACCATTTAATATAGTGGTTAATCGTCCTTTTTTCTGTACTGTTCGGGACAATAAAACTGGCGCAATTTTGTTCATGGGTTCGATTGTGGAACCGTAAGCTATTAGCTATTGGCTTAGTTTGAATGTTGTTTGGTTAAAGGTTGAAAGTTAAAGGTTGAAAGTTAAAGGTTGAAAGTTAAAGGTTGTTTGGTTAAAGGGTAAGCATTCAGCTATCAGCGAACAGCGTAGCGCAATCGGTGCTTTTGAATAAAATAAGCTGACCGCTGACCGCTGACCGCTGACTGCTGTTCCCGTAGCGTGCGCGTAGCGCATATGCTTACGTTAAAGGTTCAGAAGATAACCTTTAACCTGGTAACCTCGTTAACCTTAGGCAGGTAGCTTGAATAGAATTGCATCCCAAATACAGTATCCCTCACGTCCATATAATAGTGACGAGGGATCAGCAACACTCTGCTGACCAGAAGGACTTACTTTCTTAATTTCTGGATAATCGTTGTCCCACAACACTTTCCACTGACCAGAAACATCGAGTTCCTGCATTTCTAAATTTAACCCATAGGCAATGAAGTCTTCTTGGTTATTGCGCTCAAAGTTGATCGCATACAAGTTAGACTCGGAAGATCCTTTCACAACCGGTACCACCCCTGCTGGCTGATAGGGACCGTTGATTTGTGGCGAGACAAAATGGTACAGACTGGAGTCAGTAATGGAGGCAGCGTCGTCACCAAGTTGCTCAAGCCAACGGGGATTCACATGTTGCTTCATCACAGAGAAGAACATGTGCCACATTCCTCCTTTATAGTAAACTTGGCTTCGCTCACACTCGTAAAAAAGACCTTGCTCACCTTCATCGGTCATGAAATGAGGAAACAGGGCTGGTGGCAAGAGTGTATAGGGTCCTTCGAGTTGATCTGCTACTGCTAGACCAATACAGCCTTTCTTGGGTTGGGAATTTGTTTTGGCAGCAGCAGATAAAAACATCCAATACTTGCCTTCGTGAAATATCGGGAAAGGATCGCGCAACTGGCGGTGACGTTGGTCTGGCATCAATGGATGGTCGGAGTAATCGTAGTATTTCTCCCAATCAAGAAATTCGATCAGTTGGGGAGCTTGCCAATCAATCTCGTGATTATCCCTAATTATTCCCTTACAGAAGCCAATATACTCATGAAGCAAATTAGGACGGTCTGGAGATCCACCGTAAAAGAAATACAGGGAATTTTCGTTTACCAACCGTAAGCTTCCTGCTAGAAGGCGAGAGCTTCGCCAGTAGTCGTCCCGGTCTGGCTGAAAGACAGCATCTAAGTCTTTAATTACAGACAAATCTTCATCAAGAATAGCCCCACCCATTTCCCCTCTCTGCCAAGGCACTCCCTCTAAATCCTTTCCTCCTTGAAGGTAAAGCAGGAGATATTTTGAGAGAGCTGCTTGACTTGGAGCAGGTTGATGAGGCGTTGTCTGGATGCTGATATCATGGTTGAACAGTTGCTCTAAGGTCGCAGCTTCGCTCCTGCCCTGATCGAGTTGTGGTATCATCAGCTTCTGCTTAAGATATTTTTAGTTTTGTTAAGGGAATATTATTTTATTTAATCAATGTATTATTTGTTTGACAAGAGGATCCATCAAATTCCAGGGATATGGAGGACAATATAAGTATTTATACTTATATTTGACCAAGAATTGGCGATCGCCAATTCTCCTTGATGATATGTATTACTTAGTAAGACATTAAGGTTACACGTTTGATGGCCTAATCGGTAGGGTTGCTCATGCAAGTTTAGCATCGAAGTATAGCGCTACGCGCAAGTCAGCAAGGTGCTTGCGTCAGAAGTCAAAAGTAAGCTAGGACTAGGTTTCGGAGTTTAGGAATGTCAAAAATCTGAATGCGTAGTGCTATATAGGCTGAGATCCTGGCGTTGCTGAATTTAGGAATGAATAGGAGTAGAGTGGGCATCCTGCCCGCTCGAAAATATGTGGGCATCCTGCCCGCTCGAAAATAAGCATGAAACTGGCTTGATGCCAGTTCCACGCAAGATGCCCATTCCACAAACATGCCCATTCCAGAAAACTCTTAAAATCATTCCATTATTAAGCAACGCCGAGATCCTATCTAGAGGGCGCAAGCCTTGGGCTCCTAAATTAGGGTTTGGCTTCGAGTTTGGCTTCGGGTTTTCCTTTCAACTGCGTAAGTCCTAGTGTAAGCATTCAGCGGTCAGTGGTCAGTGGTCAGTGGTCAGCGGTCAGCTAACGTAACAGAAATTAAAGCAATGCTTACCCGTTTTATTAAAAAGCTGAGAGCTGAGAGCTGATAGCTGATAGCTGATAGCTAAATGCTTACATCCTAGTAATCTCACCTTAGTTAAATCTTTGTCTATGTCTTCACAAGTTAAAGATTTGATTGTGATGCCAATTAATAAGCAATTTTACCAATGACATTTCCCCAACACTATTTGTTATCTTGGAATAAGTTTGGTAGTGATAGGTAAAAAAGCGAGTACAGACCTCGCTTAAATGGTATAGCCTTAACCTATTCTGAATCAATATTAGGAATTACGTAGTAACTCTCTGATTATCTGATTAGAGGGTAATTTATCAATTAAGACACTATGCTTTACTATGCTTTGAGCGGTCAACAGTGAGCGTATTTGCTGATAGCTAAATCAAACTCAAACTTTATGCCCGTCCAAAGTATAGATATAGTTTTAAATCCTCTCAGTACGTAATTCATCACTAGTTTAATGTATTCAGGAAAAAAAATTGGCTTGGATACATAGACTAGTGTTTAATCATTAGGCGTTGCTTCTATAAATTACACAACAATTAGTTAGATAGGCTCTAATTAAGCGGTAAGTAAAATTCCTTACCTTACCCTACTACCGAATTATTACTTTCTACTCTCTAGTTGACGCCTTAGTAAAGAGGCTAACTGTTCTAGGGAGTTAGTCACAGTTATTCACTAACGAATACTCTTACACAAAAGCAGGTAACTCATGCTTCCTAATCACAGTTTACAAATCCCAGATAAATGGATCTGGGACTTCTGGCTAGCTCAAGATATTTCCGACTATCACTTATTTTACTTGCAAGCTTCTAAGGATTTACCGGATCCAGAAGACCGACATTGGCATGTTTCATTTGGTCACGCTGTTTCTCAGGATTTACGGCACTGGCAGATTCTACCAGATGCTATGAAGCCTGAAGCTTATGGTGACGTGGATGAGTACACTAATTGGACTGGCTCCGTAATTCGTCATGATGGTCTGTGGTATCTCCTATACACCAGCACTGAGCGCAAAGAGCAAGGAAAAATCCAACGCATCAGCCTTGCGACCTCCAAAGATTTAATCCACTGGGAAAAACATCCGAAAAACCCGGTGATCGAGGCTGATAGTCGCTACTACGAGAAGTATGATCTCCAGCACCCTGAGAAAAACCTTTGGTTCGATGAAGCCTGGCGCGATCCTTGGGTGTTTCAGGATCCAGAAACAGGGGAATTTCATGCCTTAATTACTGGTCGCGTTAACTATGGTCCTGCCGAAAGTCGGGGCGTGATTGCTCATGCCACTTCACAAAACCTGATTGATTGGCAAGTATTGCCACCATTAACTGAGCCTATGACGTTCGGGACTATGGAATGTCCGCAAGTGGTTCTTATCCAGGGGCGCTACTATCTGCTCTTCTCAATCCCCCCAGGAGAATTTGTTGATAGTAACCTCACGGGGACCTTTTACATGGTTGCTGATCATCCTTTAGGACCATTTTCTGCGCCAATGGCACTCTGGGTTGATTCAGTGAAGCGGCTCTATTCCGGGAAACTGGTACAAGGTCCTGATCAGATCTGGTACTTTATGTCATGGCGTAATTTCGCTCTAGACGAGAGCTTTCTCGGGGATATCAGCGAACCTGTGCCGATCACAGTTGATGACCAGGGCAATTTGATCGTGCTTGAACCAGCAATGCTTGATTAGATGTCTTCGGGAATTCAGTAATAGGCAATCGGAAACGAGGAAGAGGAATTATAGCGGTTCTCAGTTTGATGAGGTACATACTAAATTTATTCCCTCTCCTCTGTCGGTTCTCACTTCCATAGACGAAATGCTTAAGGGGGCACAGCGTGTGCCCCTAAAATTAATATGGTCAGTAACCAATTACCAATTACCGATTACCGATTACCGATTACCAGAATGACTCTGCCTAACTGGATTACCTTTTCCCGCTTACTGGGGTTGCCCTTTATCCTATACTTCCTGAATCACCCAACTGACCAAAGCCGCTGGATTAGTTTAGGGATTTTTCTCCTTGCTGCTGGAACGGATTGGTTAGATGGTTATCTAGCTCGTAAACTGAACCAAATTACTGATTTAGGCAAATTCCTTGACCCGTTAGTGGATAAATTTTTGGTACTAGCGCCCCTACTAG
>NZ_JAAHIE010000759.1:0-2960 GCF_010671945.1 Moorena sp. SIO4E2 | reverse complement strand
GCTCAAAGCCAAGATTGGTTCAGCAATGGGTCAAACCTTAGTCATGGCTTTGAGCATTTTCCAGGAAAGAGCATTGTAATGACCAGTTGGTGCATCAGCTATCTCACCAATCAGAATTGGCTCGGCATTCTCTCCCCCCTCCGCTAAATCGATGGTTTTGGGATTGGGCAGGATAATTTTCTCTTGGACTGAGATTTCCTTTACTGTATCGGGGTTAAAGGGAGGGTTAGTTTGGTAAGCTGTCATGTCCGCTAGGTTGATGTAAACCCGATCGAAAGATATTTGCCAACGGTCTTTGGAAACAAAGCCCTGTCGGACAAAGTCTTCACCGTTAGCCCGAAATTGCAGCTTGCCATTCCCTGCTGTAGGCTTAGTCTCGCTCTTGGGGTCACCATCACCACAGCCTGAGAGGAAAAAGACAGCTATAACCATTATGTTTACCCATATTTGCACCTTTGTGATCATGATTATGCGATCGCTTCTACCTTCGCTTTTACCTTAATTAGTATACAAAACTTAATAAAACTGAATTTTGGGGTAATGTGCAATGCCCCTCTCCCCCATCTCGCCACACTCCATTAAGGGAGTCGGGAGCGGTGCGACCCGTGGCGAATTTAATTACGGGTCAAGCGCACCGAGGGAGTCGGGAGCGGTGCGACCCGTGGCGAATTTAATTCGCCTACGGAAAGCGCACCGAGGGAGTCGGGACTGGCTAAGCGGGAAAATTGAATGTACCCCTTCAGATCTCAAACGCTATAACCGCTTTTATCATACCTATGAGGTACAGTCTTTATTGGAGCTCATTGCCTTTAAAAGCTTCAAAATTAATGTCTTATTACTTCTGCCCTCTGCCTTAAAAGGATAAGCAAAGTACCTCACCAAAATGAAAATTGCTATATCATCAAACCCAATCGTGATTTCTCATAACACCAAGAAATCCGGCGTTGCTGAATCAAAAAATGGTATATAGCGCTTTTTATCCTCATGAGGTACACATATTTTTTTACCTCTTCCCTCTTCCCTCTTCCCTCTTCCCTCTTCCCTCTTCCCTCTTCCCTCTTCCCTCTTCCGAAGTCCCTGCTCCCTAAAACCCAAAAACTTGTACCTTACTAGATTAAAAACCGCTATTTTACCATAAAATGGTAAAAAAAGGTAGGTCTTTTATTTGCAACAAAACCTACCTATTAACAATGTTACCCACATTATACCAAAACCACCTAACAAGGAAATTTACTCTAGCCGAATATATTTCCTTAAAAATTTTCGTCAATCTCTTACAGTCAATTAAAAAAGTGAGTTTATAAAAGTTAGCCAATGCTCTCCCTTTACCGATTAAATTTGAAAGTATAATAAAAATAATTAAAAGATTTTTATGATCTCCCAATCTAACACTTGACAAAGTTTGGTTGCCAATAGTTGAAGACTGATTGAAAACCTACTTTACTGATAATCAAATAATTTATTTAGCAATTGATAGAACGAATTGGGGTTCCATCAATTTATTAATGGTTAGCTTAATTTGGGAGAAAAGGGCGTTTCCAGTATATTTTACTTTGTTGCCAAAGGGAGTAGTAATTTAACAGAACAACAAATAATCTTGTCAAAAGTTATCCCGCTTCTTGATGCAGTCGCTCATGGGGTTTACCCCATGAGCGACTGCATCAAGACAAGGAGTTAAAGTTACCAAAACCCGTGGTTTTTCCAGTTTTAATGTTGCTGGTAAGTGGCAACGTAAACTCAAAGGAAGAGCGCCGTTCGCGTAGCGTGGCCATTCGCGCAGCGTGGCCCAAAGGCCAAGGCCAAAGAAGGATGGTTTATTTTGACAAACTTTGATAAATTAGAGTTGGCAATTTCCGCTTACAAAAAAAGATTTAATATAGAGTGTTTAGAGATTTCAAGAGTGGTGGTTATAATTTAGAAAACACTAAAGTTGAGGGTAAACGGTTTATTTCTATAGTTTTATTGATATCTATAGCTTATACTTCTGCAACTTTTAAAGGTCAACATATTAAACGTAAAGGAATCCAAAGTTATGTGGGTCGTGTAAAAGAATATGGACGTATGGAGCGGAGACATAGCGGTGCGACCCAAGGCCGGGTTCCCCGGCCTTGGAGGCGCGCACCGTCCAGTTTTTACGTTGGTTTATATGGTCAAACCTGGATAAAGTTTAAGGATGTTTGTCTAGAATTAGTAACCGAATTAATGAAATTAAATCCTAATAAACGAAAGTATTATCAACGAGGTTTAAGGGCTATGTCGCTTATAGAATCTGCGTTTTAGCTTATTTCGTCACCCCCTCAGATTTTTTATACTAATTTACCACACTTAATCTAGGAGAGCCATTTATTTTTGGTTTGTGTCAGGTTAATTATTTCCTAATCACAATTACATCCTAGGCGGTTTTTTTTAGGTATGCAAGGGGTTTTTCAAAGGCTTAGGGACATTAAAAATGCCTTGTGTCTTTTAGGTAGTAGTAATTGGTTATTCGTCATTTTTCCTTTGGATGCCAGCCCTTTGCCTGGAATACTATGGGATTATTATTCGATTATATAAATAGCTAATTAGGGAAATTAGGGACATAATTATTGCTGTTTTTTCTTTTGTTATTTTATTTGTTGTGGGAGAAAAAGAATGAAGTATAGCGGTCTTTAGGGAGCAGGGACTGAGGCCGTGGGTCACGCGGGGCGCGTTCGGAGCAGGGAACAGGGAACAGGGAACAGGGAATAGGGAACAGAGAACAGAGAAGAGGGAATAGGGAGTCGGGAGTCGGGAGTCGAGGGGAGTCGGGAAATGGGTAAATGGGGAGATGGGGAGAATTATCCCGGATATTTTCGTAGATTTGGATACATATTTTGAGGAGTTTCTAGGCTCTGATTTAGGTCACAGCGTCGAAGCCTGTGCTACAAAGCTGTTTGATATATGCGATCGCGAAAGTATTGGTGAAATAGTCCAGTCAATTT
>NZ_JAAHIE010000758.1:0-2961 GCF_010671945.1 Moorena sp. SIO4E2 | reverse complement strand
CAACCCAAAACTTCAGCAATTTCTAACTGTGTTTTTCCACTATTCAACAACAGCAAAATTAAAATACGTTCTCTAATATTTCCATTTTATTCTATTTTTAAGGCTTTTTGAAGTATTGTTTTTTGCTGTCAGATAATTTTTTGCTGGCATATTTCCTATTATTGGGTTATTTATTAATTTTTATTATACCAATTTAAATGCCGAACAGCTTAAATTAATAAGTTTATGGCAAAATTTGACCCAACTTTGAGCATGTAAGCCTATATAAAAACTGGACGGTGCGCGCCTCCCCAAGACCGCGCTGGATCACTTTTACCATCAATCCTATGTTCAAAACTCAAATACAAACGCTATATGAGTTGAATTAATGTGAAGAGGGATAAACCAAATTAGTACAGAAAGTGAAGAGGGATAAGGGACTTGCATGTAAAAAAAATACCAATTAAAGTAGGGTGGGCAAAGTTATCTTATCTAGAAGACTCATTTGAACCAAAATATTTTTGCCCACCCTACAAGCTATGTTCACAACTCAAATACAAACGCTATATGAGTTGAATTAATGTGAAGAGGGATAAACCAAATTAGTACAGAAAGGGATAGCCTGATATGGAGGTAACACTAATAACATGGATTATCAGTCTGACTTGCTTATTCCTAATCACATTTCTGATGTCAGTGCAACTTGTTGCTGTATTCAACCCTGGTGGTGAGTTGGCAATACTAAAAATACATGATAGTTAAGCTTACCATTTTGATCTTTAAATCTTTGATGAGCTTGAATTTGATACATTTGTGTTACTATATTATTGAACACTTCTTCATTCTTGGAATTCAGTTTACACAGTAGCCATAGTCTCGATTTTGTTGCGGGTAACTCCTCAAACCAATCTTCCATACTACCTTCTTTAAGTTTAGTTCTTGAAGAGGGTGGTCTAGGTGCTACTACAATTTCAGCAGAACCATGATCGTAGTGGAATAATGGTAAGGTATTTATCCAACTTTCTATAGCCCAAACCACAATGTCATCGTCTTTTTCATGTGTTTTAATCATGTGAACCATGCCTCGAAAATCTCGATGTAAATCAGCTCTGTAGTAGTTAGATAAACCATTAAATACTGCCAAACCGTACAAGAAAATTATGATTAAGGCAATGATAGTATTTCGATGCCAAACCTTGACTAAAGCTGATGCCAGGAGGATCAAAAAGTAGGGAACTGTAAATAGTAAGTATCGATCTAACCAAATTGAGAAGAAAAGATTAGAAGCTAAGAAAATTTGCATTACAGGTAGAAATCCCCAGGCTGCTACCCAAAGCGTTTTACTGGAATTTTCTTTCCTAAGTGCAGTAACTAAAGCTATACCTACCAAGATTATCAAGGATAAAGTGATTATTCTATAGACCCATATTAAACTATTATCTGGGTTTACATTATCTGCTAAAAAGGGTGGCAAAACTACAAATTCTCTCAAGAATCTGATGCAATTAACAATATTAGGAGATGGACGACTTTGTTGTACTGGGTCAGTTGAAAAATTCCTAGTCGCTGGGATTAGTTTTAACAGCAAAAGTGGAGACCAAACAACACACATGATTAGGAGCCATTTGGCAAACTTAATTACCACATTATATTGCCCACGAAACTTAATTATAACTAGGAATAAATCTGCAAAAATTAGAGTTACATTTAAGGGTAACGTTAAAATTGATATTAATCGAAATACTGCCCACCAAGCCATTGCAAAATTAGATGGACGCTCCAACACCTGAATCATAAATAAAGTACCCAATAGACCAGAGAATGTAGTTAACGAGTACATTCTTACCTGTTGAGAATGATAGACAAATAATGGAGAAAGAGTCAGTAAAATTGCAGCGATATATCCCTCTAGTTTAGAGCTTAAACGACAGCTAATTAAGTAGGTTAGAAAAATACTACCTATGCCAAAAAATGATGCTAAACTCCGCAACCAAGCATCGCTATTCCCAAATTTCATCCAGACACTGAGAAGTAGATAATAAATTGGGCGAATTAAATTTTGAGGTGGAAAACCTTTTCCTGTCTTAACATCTCTGACGCTGTAAAGCTCATCAATCCAAAGACTTTGCCTATCTATTTGGTGGTGATACAATATAAGAGCTGTTAACAGAATAAATAGTATAGGAAGCCATCTTTTTATTGGACTAAATTTTTCATATAATCCTAGTATTTTTTTTATGATAAACTGCATAATAAACTGACCTCATTAAGAATCATATTATAGCAACGTAAGTCATGGTAAACGCATAAATTGGGTAGTAAATATAACCTAAATAAGTGATTAAATCAGTTTTTTTAATTCGAATAAATTCCATACTAAAGGAGTTTTTTTTGTTCAAATTCGTTGAATTTGAACAAAAATAAAAGGAGGATTGCGTACGCAACCATAATCTAGAGTACTCTCAAATCGACCAAGGGTAAAACGGCCAATAATTGAGCAATGTTTTGGGCTTATTGAGAATCAACAGGTTGATTAGATATTTATTATACTATTGTTGAATTATTGACTGTAATTTTTGATACAAATTTAGATGCGTTTACCCTGCAACGAAAGGTAAGCATTCAGCCGTGAGCTTTTAGCTCACGCTACTTGAGGTGCTGTCAGCCGTCAGCTTATTTTATTCAAAAGCACCTCTGCATCGCTTTGCGTCAATTCTTGTCCACTGTTCCCTGTTCCCTGTTCCCTGTTCCCGACTTCTGCAAGAAGTCTAATGTCTTGATGCAGTCTTGATATACCTACTGCATCAAGACTCCCTATTCCCTACTAATTGCCTTAAAACAGACTAGAACCGATACTTCTCTTCAGCACTAATCCTAAGCCCAGAAAGCCCAGAGCCAGTAGACCCTGAGACGACATCGGTTCAGGCACTGGCACTGCTAGAGGCAGTGGACCATTACCTGTCCCGGATTGCGTATCGTTCT
>NZ_JAAHIE010000757.1:0-2962 GCF_010671945.1 Moorena sp. SIO4E2 | reverse complement strand
GAGTGTAACCCTCACTAACAAATCACTTTCTCTCACCACAGCTCTACCCTTAACTGGGCATCCGGCACGGGTTTATTTGAGTATTTTGAGTCCTGGGTCGCAGCCAACAATGAGGCAAGCTTTGGATGCGATCGCATCCCTACTAACCAATAACGAATGCGATGCGGATACCCTTAATTGGGCAGCTCTCACCTATCAGCACACCGCCGCCGTCCAAGCCGCACTACTAGAAATAAATGCCCCCGCCACGGTCAAGAAGAAGATGGCAGCCCTCAGGGGAGTATTGGCTGTGGCAAAGAAGTTGAAACTGATGGATCCAGAAGATTTCGAGGCGGCGGTGGATTTACCCAGGATTAAGAATCATCCCTTACCTAGAGGTCGGGCGTTAACTCAAACAGAAATTAAAGCACTTATTGAGGTGTGTACTTCCGATACAACTAATCAAGGGGCTAGGGATAAAGCTCTAATTGGCATCCTACGGGGTACAGGACTGCGACGGGCAGAAGTGGTGAAGCTGGAAGTGCGAGATTTTGATGGTTCCACTGGTGCATTGGAAGTGCGCCAGGGTAAGGGGGGGAAGGATAGGACGGTTTATTTACCGGAAGGTGCGTTCGCGGAGCGGCTCTGAAGAGCATCGCTTTTGTAAATGATTGGTTGAGCACAAGAGGTCACCAACCAGGGGCGCTGTTGTGCCCAATACAGAAAGGTGGACAGATACAGTACAGAAAAATGACCCCTCAGGCCGTATTGTTGATTTTGCAGAAGCGGGCTAAACAGGCTGGGGTGGAGTCCTTTAGTCCCCATGATTTTCGCAGAACCTTCTGCTCTGATTTGCTTGATGCTGGGATTGATATTGTGACGGTACAGAAGTTAGCTGGCCATGCTTCCCCTGTGACTACCGCTAAGTATGACCGACGGGGTGAGGAGGTTAAGCGTAGGGCGGTGCAGAAGTTGGGGTTTTAACAGAAGGATGGTGGCGGGCGCATCTGAGGACTCACTATGTATCTTTTTGTAACTGCCTGAAATTACTACCTAGTAATGATTTCAGCTTGCATGTCACCCCTCCAGATTCTGTAGTTATTAATAGTCAGTACAGGTATCATGCCTCTCCACTAAAAATAACAGTCAAAATGGCGCACAAAACTAATTAACGGGAGTAATACTGTATTTGGAACAATAACACAATAGACCTCTTGCAAAAGTAGCGATCGCAAGCCGTCTTCTGAAGCAAGTCTGCTATGTGAACTACCCTAACCTACTTCGTAAAAGTTGGGTTGGGGTAGTTCAAACAACTCCAAAATTTAAGCTAGATTTAGCACTTTAGAGTAAATTGCTTAATTTACCCCTAATATAAAATTATTGGTTTTTATTTGCACCAACCTAATTCCATCCTATTAATATTCCACTATTAGAATCTGCATGGCCTACAATATTATCATAATCATCCCACATATTAAGTACATCATTTAAGAAAACTAAACAAAGTTGTCCACCCCCTCCATAAACAGAGTTTAATTCAGCATATGGTATATCTTGCAATTTTTGCTTATTATTAGTTTCAGAAAGATCTGAAATTGTAATTTGAGCCATTATGTAATCCTCTAAATACATTTAAGTAGGTGGGCATAAATAAACGTTAAAACTCAAAATAGAAAAATGAGGCTGAAAGCCTTTATTAAAAAGGGTTTCAGCATTTTAAATCTCAATCGCTATTTTACCGATAATTAAGCCCACCTACTTAAATAGTGTAGAACTATTTAAATGTATATGACAATAAATATTAGAATATTTTTGTGACATAATTGTTTCAATATAGCGGTTTTAAATCTAGTAAGGTACAAGTTTTTGGGTTTTAGGGAGCAGGGAGCAGGAAAGAGGGAAGAGGGAAGAGGGAAGAGGGAAAAAATGTGTACCTCATGAGGCTAAAAAGCGCTATAAAAAACAATAATGTAACTGTTCAGACTGAGGGGGTGACATGAGCCCTGAAAAGGACCCTCCGCATATTGCAGACGCTACGTAATCCCAAACAACTACCTACACCTCAACCCTCAGCACACAACCGACACCACCTATCCACAAAACCCCCACCACATACCCGAAAACAAAAACACCGTGTACCCGAAAAACAACCTCTGTACCAGAAACTAAGAACAGAAACTCCAGCCGTCGAGCTTCAACAACTGGGGAAACATTGAACTAAAAATTTTCCGGTGCTCAATTTAACAAGCTATTTCGCTGCTCTATCTCCCCAGACTTAACAACAACTACAACATCGCCACCAGGAGATTTAACCTTTTCACCAATGGTGGTTATTGATAAAGGCTTGAACTCGTAGACCAAGATAGAATCCAGAAACGACAACGGTTACAGGAAAAGCGGATTAAGGCTCAGATTTCGATTCAATCTGCTATAGCTCGGTTAAATGCTGCGAAAACTCGTTACCAACAACAGATTTACCAGCATTCTCTGAAAATGATGACTTATCAAACTAATCTGCAACGGCAACAGTACCAGCTGGCATCTTTGGTGAAGCAGTCTCAGGAGGTGGAAAAGGAGCTGGCGGAATTGAGTATTGTGCGATTCTCCTAGGGAGACGCTACCCGAACGCCCTATGCTGGTCGGGTTAGGCGGGTGAAGATTCTTTCTCAGACAGACCGGGTGATCACTGCTGAGATTACTCTTGATGTTAGGGATGGTGGTTAATTCTAGGGCAAGGGCATGTTTGTGGTAGTGCTGTCTTTGCCTAATAAGTTGAAAATGATCGGAGTCAGTAACACTATCTGACCACTAATACTTGGATATTTATTCTCTCATTAAAGTATAATTGTTAGACACAATTATAATAACTGACAAACGCTTGTATAGTCAAAAAAATTGTTAATTTGTGTATAATTTAAGCAATTTAACAGTCAATAATCCGTGGTTAATAATACAAATTACTGAATTTCTCTGATCAGTATTT
>NZ_JAAHIE010000756.1:0-2965 GCF_010671945.1 Moorena sp. SIO4E2 | reverse complement strand
CATAGCTATGAGGTACACAATTTCGGGATTTTAGGTAATAGGTAATAGGTAATAGGTAATAGGTAATAGGTAATAGGTAATAGGTAATAGGTAATAGGGATGCGCTGCATCAAGAGGTGCGACCCGTGGCGAATTTAATAATTAGATGCGGAAAGCGCACCTAACAGGGAATCAGCTTCAAAGAATACTGTACCTCATAACTGTGATCAACGCTATATTACCTTTCATCAACTCAGAAATAACATTAGTATCTAAAATGATCATTGATCAAATAGAGGAGGAGTACGCATTTTATCTCTGGGAATTTGGGTAATTTCTACATCTGATAAATGGGCAAAACGCTGTTTTATTCTCTCGGCAAGATTTAAGGATTTTTTGGAAGTTTCAGCTTTGCTTAAATCTTCGGGTAAATTAGTTTGTTGAGCGACTAACTTAAAAGTCTCAACAATTTCTGTAATGATAGCAATCTGTTTTGGACTTAGCTCACTCACATCGATTACTTTGTTTTCCATCACAAGTTTACTCGTTCGTTTACGTAATGGTATGCCTGATTATAGGCAAGCTATCAGCTATCAGATTATGCCCATAGCGCACACTATAAATTATAATAAAATACCCCTTTGGTGGGCAGTGGGCAGTGGGCAGGGTTGGTGGGCAGTGGCTGATGATATATTCCCCAAGCTTGCCAATTTCGCGATTCTTGCCACTGCCCACCCTACGATTCTACTTGTACCCAGATCACCCCATCTCCCCATCTCCCCATCTCCCCATCTCCCCATCTCCCCATCTCCCCACGTAACAAAACGTGAGAAAAAACCTATTAGACATCTCCAAAAATTAACCTCAAACCCTTGCACTGCCTGGGTCAAAACCGAGTTTCTGGAGATGTCTATTGACACAGCCACAGCCAACTCAATAAGCTAAACCACAGAAAGTTTAATTCTATGGAGATGAAACCATGCCCAAGAAAAAACTAACCCCCAAACAGACCGCTCCTGTTTCTCGTAAGGTGGTGGCAAGGCAACGCTCCTGTTTCTCGTAAGGTGGTGGCAAGGCAATAGTGGGCAAGGCAACGCTCCTGTTTCTCGTAAGGTGGTGGCAAGGAAAAATGAGGGGCAAAATGAGGAGTCAGTCTCCGAGTCTCTCTCCCAGACAGGGCGTGGTGGCGCGTGGCGTAAATAAAAATCCTTTGGCGGGCGACGACGCAGAGTAGTGCCCTTAATTTACCACTATCCGATCAAAATGTCAAAATCCCTTTTTGGTCTCGGATGGCGCGCGATTTGCCTGGATAAATTTCCGAGCTACCTGTGCTACTAACTCGTTTTCGGTTACCACGGCAGCCGTGCCTGGCGGGCATTAGTCGCAGAAGGTTCCACCAAAATGCCCATTCCACGTCTGATGCCCATTCGGCATGCATATCAGTGGGGTGGGCATCCTGCCTGCTTGGGAATATTGATAACCGGCAAGATGCCGGTTCTACGCCTGATACCCGTTCCACCGACTGGGTCAAACAGCAATAATTAGATGCATCCTGAAGTAAAGCGCGATGGCATTTGCTGGCTGCATGACAGATAAATGCATGACCGATAGAGTAAGAAATAGATAAAAAAAAGTAGTTTGGGCTCTGGTGGGCAGTGGCTGATCAGCTCTTCACCAACCTTGCCGATTTCGGTAGCTTGCCACTGCCCACCCTACGATTAATCTCCCGACTCCCGACTCCCGACTCCCGACTCCCGATTCCCGATTCCCGACTCCCGATTCCCGACTCCCGTTCCCCTCCTGGGAGGGGTTAGGGGTGGGTTCCGACTCCCGATTCCCGATTCCCGATTCCCCAAACCAGTGACCACCACCTACTCCCCCCAAGTTACCTATCAGTGGCTCGAAAACTTTGATGCTACTACCTCCTTAGAATACGATGACTACACCTGCCCCAGCATTGCTAGCCACTGGCAATGTGCCAGCCTTTTAGGAGAACTGCTGGGTTTAGCAGCAGTGGAAAAGGATTAAATGGTAGGCTTGCTGGTGGCAGAACTGCGCAAAGACCCCAAAACCGACACCACTACTGCTGTCATTCTTTCCCTGTTCGTCCACCCGGAAAACCGCCGACAGGGGGTTCCAACGGCGTGGCCGTGGTGCCATGCTGATTGCAGAGTCTATCATGGCTCAACTCCAGAGCGATATTCCTTACTATACCTGTGCGGTGGGAGAGAGCAACCAACCCATGCTTCAATTCGTGGATCGTCGCCTTAAACCTTACTTGACGTCATTGACTGAAGCGTATCGGAGTAGTAAGAAGTTAGGGAGTAGGGAGTAGGGAGTAGGGAGTAGGGAGTAGGGAGTGTGGGGAGTGTGGGGAGTGTGGGGAGATGGGGAGATTGGTATTAATGGTAATTATCCTAACATTATATTAGTAAGTAGGGTGTGTTAGCCGCTAGGCGTAACGCACCGGACTTTCCACGTGAACTATGAATGGTGTGTTAGCTGATTAGCTGATTAGCACCTCAAGTAGCGTGCGCGTAGCGCATTAGCTGATAGCTTACGTAATGCACCGGACTTTGCCGGTGAACAATGATGGTACAACTGACCCATAAATTTCAAAGCTTTGATGAGTATTTATCCTACAATGATAACTCAGAAAACTTCTATGAGTTATTTAATGGAGAGTTAATTGAAATGCCTCCAGAGTCGGGAGTAAATGTTGAAATTGCTACGTTTTTATTGATTAGGTTTGCTTTACTGGTAGGTCATCGTAGAGTCCGGGGTCAAGGATTAGAATTAGAAGTTAGAGGTGAACCGAAAAACCGTTATCCTGATTTGACCATTATTCGAGAAGAGCATATTCAACAATTATCAAAGCGTAATACCATTCGCCTCTCTATGTCACCGCCTTTATTAGTGGTTGAAGTGGTTAGCCCAGGAGAGTTACAACGAGAGCGAGACTATATTGCGAAAAGAATCCAATATA
>NZ_JAAHIE010000755.1:0-2968 GCF_010671945.1 Moorena sp. SIO4E2 | reverse complement strand
GTCAGCCGTCAGCCGTCAGCCATTCCCGTAGCGTGCGCGTAGCGAATTAGCTGTTCGCGTAGCGTGGCCAAAGGCCTTTAGCACCTCAAGTAGCACCATCTGTAGCGCATTAGCTGATAGCTGATAGCTGATAGCTGATAGCTGATAGCTGATAGCTGATAGCTGATAGCTGATAGCTTACTCGCTAACTAACCCCCTGATAAAAACTGGGGCTTCGGCCAATGATATTGGTTCTTAACAGGTAGCGGAGCTGCCTGACTTACCTTTTCTTTCCTAGCACTTTCAATAACACTCCCTTGGCAAAGCATCTGAGCCATCAAAATCATTACAGTTTCAAATACTGAGGTCTTATTATTGGGATTAACAGCCACAATTGGGGGTTGATTAGGATCGCCGATGTATGCCATGCGCATCATAATTTCCTCTGGAGTCCATGCCCCTGAAACATCAGTATGAGTCAGACCAATAATCATTGGAATAGTGACCCGCTCCTGCATAAACGATAAAATCTGACGAGCACTAGCAAAATCACTGCTTCGATTAGCTGCCATTAATAAAATATAGGCGTGAGCTCGGCGAATCAAAATATCCCACATAAAATCAAAGCGAGCTTGACCAGGAGTTCCATACAGGTGCAAATCCAAGTTTCGATTTAAGGGACGCAAACCAAAGTCTAAGGCAACGGTCGTTTTTTTCTTAAACAATGATGTGGCATCCGTAGCCGTTCGTTCTGTTTCAATAACCGCACCTTCGCTGAATGTTCTGACAAAAGTAGATTTGCCAGCCCCTATTGTTCCCGTTACTACAATCCGTATACTGTCCATTGGATTATGCTTCCCTAGCAAATACTACAGGTTATCAACTGTGCCAGTAGGTTGGGGTGAATCAAGGTAATTTGTTGACGATTGATGGTTGATGGTTGACGGTTGATGGTTGACTGTTAGTGGTCAACCTTGAACAAAAAATACCTTACATTGAATTTCACACACCCACTGACGTTATACCAATAATCCAGAATGCCTTGGCCGTAGGCCACGCTACGCGAACAACAATTTTTAAAAAAATTTACCATTTAATAATGGGTAATTAATCCTAGTCTTTAAATTAGCCATTACCCATTATCTATCACCCATTACCAATGACTATCAATTACTATAGTTTATACCTTTTATCAACTATACTATTAGTATAGTAATACCCAGAAAATTACTATAGCAACATTGGTTTTAATTCAGCAAGAGTTCGTTTAATTTCTAACATCAATACTCCCTGCTTAGCTGCTTTACTAGCTAGAACCAGAAATACCGCTTCTTCACCACAACTGGTCAAAACGCTAAATCCCTCTTTCCCCTCAACATAGATCCGGTCAATGTCACCTCTAGCCAGTTCTGAGCCAATTCGCTCACCCAAGGAAAGCATAGCTGCAGACATGGCTGAAACCCGTTCTTCATCCATTTCTCCAGGCAGACTAGATGCTAACGGTAAACCATCGGTCGTGACTACAGCTGCTCCCTGAATATCAGCAGTGGATGTAACAAAATTATGGAGGATATACCCCAATTTTTGAGAATTAATCGCCATTGTTCCCTTACTCCAATTGCAGAATGTGTAATTCGGTTAGTTTGTGTTCCTCGAAACTGATAGCTGATATTTAAGTAGGAGTAGTGCCAATTTTCCAGAACTTATAGACTATTGATTTAGTTTCCAACAAAAACGACACGTAATCTAGCAATCCTATCGGAAACGTGAACAGTTACAGGTCTTACTCAGGACTCATAACTCTCCGAGTCAGAACTATTTTCTTGAGATTTATTGTTCACAAATGATTTAGGATTGCTATAGTTACATAGAGCTAGCGCCAGTACTAATCAGACGTCTAAATAGACCCTCTGTCCAGCCAGTTTCTTTGAGAACCGCTGCCGAACTCACTTCTACATAGGCTTGCTCAATGAAGGCTAAATCAATCATGCAGATCCGACTGAGGGCATCCCGCAAGGCTTCATCTTTACTATCAGTTTTTATCCGGTTAGTAAATGCCTGCACTACAATTGCCATGGCTGGGACGACATGTTGAGGAGCGATACCAATTTTCACATGTACCAAACCTATACGCCAACGACGTTCAGCATAGGCTTTTCCCCAGTCATCCATACCAGTGAACATTTCGTAAAACCATTGCACAAAGGTTACCCGTAGGCGCTCCATACGACCTTCCTTCTCTTTCATAATGGCATCCATTTCTTCATCATTACCTAAGTAAGTATAGAAATGATCTGCCATTTCAGAAGCAATTTCTTTTCCCCAATCTGCGTGTGATTTCAGAAGCGCTTTGTCTTCACTGGTCAAATTGACACGCTTTTCCATCTTGGTCATAAATTCCTGGGGATCTAAGCTCATAATTACTCCGATACAGGTTAAGCTAACTCTAATTGATTACTTGAATGTTTAGCAAAGCACCCCGATTTAATTTTAGATTATTCCAACACTATAGCAACCTTTGTTTTTAAATATTATTATCTGAATAGATAATTTTGGACTAAAATATAATCCAGTATTTTAGTTACATTTTAGCTTTTTAAATTTATAAAATAAAAGATTTACCAGTTTTTTTTGTATAGTTTTAGTGAAGTTTATAGTTTGGGTTTACCAGAATTTTAAACTATTCACTTCATCTATCGTTGAATGTACCTATAACCTAAACTCTTGGATGTTTAGTAGTTGATACTACATTTATAGGTAAACTCTATAACGTTTACTTACTAACCTTTTCAGAAAGTGATCCGTTCAATCCGGATCACTTTTTTTAGTGACGCTAATTAATGATTTATGTAGTTTTATAAACATAAATTACAGAACATGGCAATTCTTAGAAACGATAATCCTTGGGGCGAAGTATTCGGCTAGCAAATTTGGGAGCAAACCAAGAATTTATGTGCGAATGCTTAGCCCTGACAAACGTCCTTTCTTT
>NZ_JAAHIE010000754.1:0-2971 GCF_010671945.1 Moorena sp. SIO4E2 | reverse complement strand
GAATTATCAGGAGTATTAGCCTCCACTTCTATCTGCTTTGACCTATCAGTATTCGAATTGTTTGTGCCCTTAAGTTGGGGAGGAAAAGTCATATTAGCTGAAAATGCTTTATATCTCCCCGAACTACCAGCAGCAGGAGAAGTAAGCCTAATCAACACAGTACCATCAGCAGCAAGAGAATTAGTCAGAAATCAAAGTATTCCCACTGGAGTAAAAACAGTGAATCTGGCAGGAGAGCCCCTAGATAATCAACTGGTTCAACAACTGTATGAACAACAAACAATTAAAGCGGTATACAATCTTTATGGTCCTAGTGAAGACACAACCTACTCAACATATGGGTTAATGGAAAAAGGAGCAACCAAATCACCAACCATAGGCAGACCAATAGCAAACACCCAGGTATATATTCTTAATGTCCATTTACAACCTGTACCCATAGGAGTAGCAGGAGAGCTACACATAGCAGGAGAAGGGCTAGCACGCAGTTACCTAAAACAAGCAGAATTAACTAGCGAAAAGTTCATCTTTTGGCAAGGGAAAAGATTATACAAAACAGGAGACTTGGTACGTTACCTACCTGATGGCAATATAGAATTTTTAGGTAGAATAGACCACCAAGTAAAAATCCGAGGCTACCGCATAGAAACTGGAGAAATTCAAGGGATTTTAAATGAACATCCCAAAGTCAAAGAAGCAGTGGTAATTGCCAGAGAGGATAAGCCAGGAGACAAACGTTTAGTCGCATACCTAGTAGCTGAAACTGAAACTGCCACGAATTTTAACCCAGAACTATCAAATAATCAACTCAGTAATTGGCAAGAAGTATTCAATCAACAAATAGAGAATGGGGAGAGTGAAATTATCGACCCCTTATTTAACCTCTCAGGTTGGCGCAGCAGTTATGATAACCAGCCCATACCAGTAGAGCAAATGCGCATCTGGGCAGGGGATATTGTTAGCCAAGTATTAGCCCAGAAACCAGAGAGTGTGTGGGAAATCGGTTGTGGCACAGGAATGCTGCTATTTCAAATCGCACCGCAAACACAAAAATATTTAGGCACAGACATCTCCAACGTCTCATTAGAATACATCAAACAACAAATAGAACAGGAACCAGACAAATATCGTCATGTCTCCTTAGCACAGAAACGAGCTGAAGATATGGCTGATCTAGCTCCTAACAGTTTCGATGTCGTATTGCTGAGTTCCATAGTCCAGTATTTCCCGAGTGTGGAGTATCTGTTGGAAGTAATAGAAAACAGTATCCGGGTAGTCAAACCAGGAGGGATGATTTTCTTAGGGGATATCCGGAGTAAGCCATTAATGAAAGCCTTTCACTCTTCGGTGCAACTGTATCAAGCAACTCCCTCACTGTCGAGACAACAACTCAAGTCAAAGATAGACATAAAAATGGAGCAGGAGACCGAGTTATTAGTCTCACCAGAGTTGTTTGTAGCTCTCAAAGCAAAACATCCAGAAATAACTCATTTACAGATACGTTTACAGAGGGGAAGGGAACAGAATGAACTGAATAAATATAGGTATAGCGTACTGTTGCATATAGAGGCACAACCAGGAACAGTAATAACACCGACTGTAGAAAGTGGAGCGGATCTGAGTGTTCAACAGATAGAAACTTATCTGCGAGACCAAGAGCCAGAATCAATTTGCTTTAGTGGTTTAGTCAATGGCAGAGTAGCTAATGATGTAGAGTTGGTAGAGTGGCTATCACAGCCAGAATCAAAACAGAATGTGCAGCAGTTGAGGCAGTTTTTAGAGTCAAAGGAAACCAAGAGCATCGACCCAGAGAGGTTATATGAACTAAGTGCATCTTTAGGGTATAGCTTAGAGTTGTGTTGGTCTGCTCAGGGAAGTCCAGAATTGATGGATGGGGTATTTGTGCGCAGTTCCTTAGCCAAAGAAGGGATAGTGTTAACACCCCTAACTCAAAAATCGGTGGTAGCAAGTAACTGGGTCAATTATGGGAATAATCCGTTGAGTTCCCAGTTGAGAAAGGAACTGATACCGCAGTTGAGAGAGTATCTGGAGTCGAAATTGCCAGAGTATATGGTGCCATCGGGGTTGATGGTGTTGTCACAACTGCCTCTGACTCCTAACGGTAAGGTAGACCGTAAGGCTTTGCCTGTACCGGATGTGGCCAGTAGTGTGTCAACGGAGTATGTAGCTCCACAGACACAGACACAGAAGGTATTAGCAGAGATTTGGGCAGAAGTGTTGGGTATAGAACAGGTGGGAATACACGATAACTTCTTTGATTTGGGAGGGCATTCTTTGATGGCAACTCAAGTTGTGTCTCGGGTGCGAAATACTTTTAATCTGGAGTTATCTGTAAGTAAGCTATTTGAAAATCCTACTATCGCTCAATTAAGCACTGACATTGAAGCTATAGATAATAATATAAACCGATCTCTAGCAAAACGACTACAAACTGCTTCTAATAATCAAGAAAAACGGGAGGAAATCCAACTGTGAAAACATTAGAGAAATTTTTAGAGGAACTCGCTAGTCAAGATGTCAAATTATGGGTTGAAGATGAACGCTTGCGCTGTAATGCTCCAGAAGGAGTATTGACATCAGAGATACGCATTCAACTAAGTGCTCGTAAGCAAGAAATTATTACTTTTTTACAACAAGCTAATTTAAAGAGAGAATTCAAGGAAAACTTAATTAAGCCTATTGAGCGAAATGGCAACCCCCCACCATTATCCTATGCACAACAAAGGCTATGGTTTATTGAAAAAATGGCTTTGAGTAGCAACGCCTACAATATGCCATTAACCCTACATCTGGTAGGGCAATTGGACTATGCAGCCCTACAAAAAAGTCTTAACCAAATCATCGCTCGCCATGAAACCCTGAGAACCACTTTCAGTGAAATCAACGGCACACCAGTACAAATAATTCAACCCCCCTTTGAATTAGAACTACCCAGAAAAGACCTAAGTGG
>NZ_JAAHIE010000753.1:0-2976 GCF_010671945.1 Moorena sp. SIO4E2 | reverse complement strand
TTTGGGAAACAGACAAGCCTAGCCTTGACAGCCCTAGCCTTAACTGCTGGCATCGTCTCTAATGTCCAGGCTCAGTCATTGCCCTCTGACTTCAAATTGCCCCAACAGTCACGTGGCTTCTTTGTTGATAGTACCAATAGCAGTCAACGGTTCTTTGAGGAAGGAATGTCTATGGGTGAAACAGAAATTAAAAATCTGCTCAACAACAAGCTTTCCTCAGCAGATTCTATCCTTGAAATTAGTGATGAAGTTGTCAATCGAGAAGACATCTTGGAACTAGAAAATCATCAACAATTGCTCGATGATGGTGATAGCTGATAGCTGTTGGCGTGAGTGCGTAGGGTGCTTCGCGGTGAAATGTAACGCACCATCTATAGCTAGAAAGCGATCGCACTATTTGATTTTTCCTTGGCTATATCGATAGCAATTCGTTAAAATTTCATAGATTCATAAAACAGAGGTCGCTTCAGAGATGAACCTTGCTGAATATCTGACCAATCCCAACGTCCTTCAAAGACTACTCCAGTTACTACTAGGACTACTTATCTGTATTCTCGGACTTTTGAACAATCGCTTTGAGCAGCCAAAAACTCTCTTTCGCAAAATTATAGTAATTGCTGTATGCGTAATAGTTTATGTATTCTTAGCTCATCAAGCAGAAAATTTAGTTTCTCAAAAATCAGCAGAACAGGATACCCAGTGGTTCCAAGAAGTCTACTGGATTTTAGGTATTGGTTACCTCTTCGTCTTACCTACAATTTGGTATTTGCTGACAACTAGGCCAGGAAAGCAAACTCAAATCTCTAGACAGATTCCACAGGCAAAGTTACAGCGATGGCGCAGGGATTTGCTCGGAGCAATGGCAGCTGAAGTTAACATGCGCCTTGATGACTCCCTGCACAATCACCACTTGATTCAGTTGGTAATGGCAGACAAGAGAGAGCAAGTGGGTCGTCGAGAAAAAATTACTGTGAATCCTAGCAATTCTCCTCCATGGTGGAAACAGTTGCTCAAGTTTCGTCGAGTAACTACAGACTCTGAACCAGGTCAAAAGGTTATTGAGGTATTTAACCAAGAAGATATTGCCGGGAAACTGTTGATTCTCGGTGCCCCCGGTTCTGGAAAAACCACCATGCTGTTGGATTTGGCCAAGGATTTAATTACACGTGCCCAGCAGCAGGAAAACCAACCAATTCCAATTATTGCTGAACTTTCTGATTGGAAAGATAATAAGCAGCCAATTGCTGAATGGTTGGTGGCTAATTTAAATTTTCGTTATAATCTCCGCAAAGAGATTACTCAGGAGTGGATTACCACCGGTAAGTTGTTACCTCTTCTGGATGGTTTGGATGAGTTGGGTTTAGAGCGGCAAAGGTTATGTGTTCAGCAATTAAATCAGTTTGTCAAAGATGTTCCTCAAATTGTGGTCTGCTGTCGCGAAGAAGAATACAAAGCTAGTGAGCAAATTCTGGAGATGCGGGGAGCAGTCTGTCTGCAACCTTTGAGCGATCAGCAGATTGAAGCTTATTTAAAGGGGTTAAACTGTCAGCAACTCTGGCCAGGAATTCAGCAAGATTCAGAGGGATTGCTAGAGTTAGCCAGAATGCCCTTGCTATTGCACTTGATTCCCGTTGCTTATCCCGATGGGTTGAAGCCAGTAGAGAGAGAGCTTAAGGATCCTAAAGCAAAGGAAGACTATCAGAACCAATGCCGTCAAAAGTTATTTCAGGATTACATTGACCGTAAACTAAAGGAATCCCATAACCGTCGAGGTTATTCAGAAGAGGAAACAAGGCGCTGGTTAGGCTGGCTTGCTAAAGGATTGAAGGAGGAAAAACAAACGGAGTTTTGGATTGAAAAAATGCAGCCTGATATGTTGAATAAATCCCGAAAAAAGGGTTTGTATCAGCTGAGTCTTGGGCTGGTTTATGGGCTGATTTTTTCAATGATTTTTGATCTGAGTCTTGGGCTATTTTATGGGGTAATTTATGGGCGATTTTTTAATAAAGTAGATCTTTCTAAAACTATTACACTTTCATGGAAAGACAGAAAAAAAATAATTGAAGAGCTGATTTATGGGCTGATTTATGGGCTGAGTGTTGGGCTAATTTATGGGCTGAGTGTTGGGTTGAGTGTTGGGCTGATTAGAGGGCTAATTATAGGGCTGCTTTATGGGCTGATTAGAGGTCTGAGTGGAGAAGAAGTAAAAACCAGAAATAAACCCAATCAGAGGATTAAAGAATCCGCTAAAAATACCGTTATTCTTAGTATAATTAGTTTCCCTGGAACTTTCTTGTTGTTTGTATTACCTGATCTAGTATCAGGAGAGAATGTTAAACTACTCAGCATGTTAATTGGTGCTTCTGGGATGGCAATGTTAATTGGCTTTTCATATGCTGGCAGACCTGTCATTCAGCATTTCGTCCTCCGCCTCATTCTCTGGCGCAGTGGTTCAATCCCCTGGGATTACGCCCATTTCCTGAGCTATGCCACAGAACGCCGCTTGATCAAGCAAGTCGGTGGACGCTATCGATTCATCCACGATTTGCTGCGAGAGCACTTTGCCACAACCTAGTGTTGAGAGTGTGGAACCATGTCACCTTTGTAATTATAGCAGTCGCCAGCGATGCAGCGCGGTCTTGGGGGTTTCCCCCATGAGCGACTGCATCAAGACAGAGCAGTTAGGACATGACAAAAGTCCAAACCTAAGTAAGCGCAAGAGTTTGACTTCTGACTTCTGCTATAAGTACATCGATCGCCCCGATCTCACCACACTTACCACACTTCCCACACTCCCTATTCTTATTGATCCATCGGCAGACTTTTATGGAATCCCCCCAAGTGCGATCGCACTTTTAGGATGCTTCGCGGTGAAATGTAACGGACCATCTATATCTAGAAAGCGATCGCACTCCCCCCACTTACTACACTTGGCTCACTGCACTGTTTTATCAAACTGCCTAGACTATTTAATTT
>NZ_JAAHIE010000752.1:1732-2979 GCF_010671945.1 Moorena sp. SIO4E2 | reverse complement strand
AACCCCAAGGGCTGGGAACCCCTGTGCGGTTTTTACCGACGCCAGTGTCTACCAAGCCTCACTGAGTTTATCAATCAAGGGGGAAGGTCATTTCAGCGTTGGTTGGCCCAGCATCCAGTACAGGAGTTGCTAGTCAGTGACACTAGGCTATTTTTTAACTGCAATACCCCTGCTGACCTAGAACAGTTGGAAATACAGGATTAAGCAGTGGCGATCAGGCCGGAAGTGCCTAGTTGTTTGATAGCAATTCTCTTTCCCATGAGGTACAAAGGGATCCCCCTAAATCCCCCTTAAAAAGGGGGACTTTGAGGTTGAGAAGTGTACCTCATACATGCAATAAACGCTATAACTATTTTTTTTATCAAAAAAAATGGGTCTAAAACCCCGTCCTTCTAGGACGGCTTTTTCTAGCCATAATACTGGCTGGTTTGTGCTATAATTGTTAGCATAAATATGTTACAAAAAAGCTCGATTCCTGATGATCATTCTTGAGTTCAAGGCTTACGGAAAGAAGCAGCAATATCAAGCCATTGAAGAGGCGATCAGAACGGTTAAGTTTGTTCGCAATAGCTGTCTTAGATTGTGGATTGACAACAAAGGCATAAATAAATACGATTTAAACAAATATTGCAAGGTCTTAGCCAAAGAATTTCCCTTCACTAACGCTTTGAACTCAACTGCTCGCCAGGCTGCGGCTGAAAGAACATGGTCATCAATCGCCCGTTTTTACGACAACTGTAAGAAAAGTGTACCTGGGAAAAAAGGATTTCCAAGATTCCAAAAACATTGCCGCTCAGTTGAGTATAAGCAGTCAGGCTGGAAGTTGTCCCCTGACAAGAAGTCAATTACGTTCACCGACAAAAAAGGAATTGGGAAGCTTAAGCTCAAAGGCACATGGGACTTGTGGCGTTTCGATAAGAAACAGATCAAACGGGTTCGGATAGTAAAAAGAGCTGATGGTTATTATGTCCAATTCTGTATCGCTGTCGATAACAATGAGGCTTTGAAGCCTACTGGTAATACTGTCGGCTTAGATGTAGGATTGAAGGACTTCTATACTGATTCCGACGGCAATGCTGAATCTAACCCCAGATTTTATAGAAAAGGAGAACAACGCCTTAAGTTTTATCAACGTCGGGTTTCTCGAAAAAAGAAAGGCTCAGCTAACCGAAAGAAGGCTATTAATAGACTAGGCAGACATCACCTTAGAATAAGCAGGCAACGTGAAGAGCACGCCAAGAGACTGG
>NZ_JAAHIE010000752.1:0-1628 GCF_010671945.1 Moorena sp. SIO4E2 | reverse complement strand
GGCGCGCTGCGTAATCCGGTCTAACGATCTGGTCGCCTACGAAGATCTAAGAGTCAGGAATTTGGTTAAAAATCACTGTCTAGCCAAGTCTATTAATGATGCAGGTTGGTATCAATTCCGAAAATGGCTGGAACATTTTGGAACTAAATTTGGCAGGGTTACTGTTGCAGTAAACCCCGCCTACACTAGTCAAAACTGTTCTCAGTGCGGCGAGGTAGTGAAGAAGTCTCTATCGACCAGGACTCACACCTGCAAATGTGGTTGTCAACTAGACCGCGACCACAACGCCGCAATCAACATTTTAGAGAAAGCCTTGGGTACGGTGGGGCACACCGGAACCTGGATCATTGATCCGAACGCTCATGGAGAATTGTCCTCTACTCTCCCTGACTCCGGTTTGGGTGAGCAAGACAGCTCGCTGAAGTGAGAATCCCCGTCCTTCCAGGGCGGGGAGTGTCAAAAGCTGGTGACAGGATTCGAACCCGCGGCCAGCTGATTACAAATCAGCTGCTCTACCAACTGAGCTACACCAGCAATCTTTTTAACTATAACACTAAGTATAACACTTGTCAAAGCTTCCCGTCTGATCATCCATCACCCCCGATCACCGGATCACCCCATGATGTGATCCGGTGATCCGGTGATGTGTAGCAATATTTTTTAAACTTTGTATTAATTACTCCGGATTAGACCTATTGTGATCAACTTCCAATTGGGAGTGACTGTAGATTTGGATTAACTTTAGCTCTTTTTTACGGGGAAAGCTACCTGTCTATTGGGTCTACAGAAAGCTTTCCATTACAATTTATGGAATAACACATAGTTTATTTTTATTTGTGTTAATTTATGTTTGTTTGGGTAAAAACCTAGAGTAAAAATTATTGTTAATCCTATGGCTAAAGTAACCGTAACTCTCTATATGGAAGAAAAAGACAAAGAAGCGCTTCAACGATTGGCAGATGCCGAGGAGCGCTCCTTGTCCCAAATGGCAGTACTAATTCTCAAACGAGCGATTAAAAAAGCTCAGCAGGCAGGAGACATACCACCCAAAGACTAATCAGTGATGGGGTGAAAAGCGTAAGCTATCAGCTATCAGCGTGTCGCGTATCAGCCTATGCGCTACGGACACACTACTTGAGGTGTTTATGTGCTACAAATGGTGCTACTGTTCGCGCAGCTTGCCCGTAGCGCAATCGGTGCTTTTGAATAAAATAAGCTGTTCGGTGTAGCCTGGCCAACGGCTGACGGCTGATAGCTGACGGCTGAATGCTTAATGACAAGCAGCCTTGTTACCCCCTCAGTTCCTGTCCTTTATCCTTGAGGCTAGTCAACTTCGTAATCCACTGCGATTATGTCCCCTTGGATAGGTTTGATATACTTCTGGACTACTTCCTGGTGGGCTGGGTGATCAGTATAGGTACTCAGAGCGTCGCGATTGACCAGTTGCACTCTCAAAGCATGCTGAAATCCCTGGGACCTGAGGGGGGAAAAGTTCTCTCCACAGGAAAGTTCTACAATCTCAGGAATTTGGTCTTTCATGGCCAGTAGTCCATTGATAGCTAATGCGATCGCATCCGCTGAAGCGTCGTCTTTCCACTTGAACAAAATAATATGCTCGATCATCTTTA
>NZ_JAAHIE010000751.1:0-2980 GCF_010671945.1 Moorena sp. SIO4E2 | reverse complement strand
CACTCTTGAGTTTTATTCAACCAAGCCCTTAAATCTTCAAGATTCGAGAAATCTAAGCAAGCTTCACTCAACCCTTCCAACTGATCCAGTGATAGTTGACTAATTTGCTGTTGCAGTTCACTCGGTATTTCTCCTAAGCTACGGGATAGCAGACGGAGGATCAGTGCTCGTTCTCGTTGTGCTCCTTCTTCACGACCTTTTAGCAAGCCTTCTTGTAAACCTTCTTGTCTAGAAGTCTCAACAATATTATTCATGTCTCGGTAATATTTGAGACTGTTTTGATAGTTATCCTGTTCAGTGCGAGAAAAGTTAGCAATTTCTGCAACGTCAAACAGTTGATTGAATACCGGCTCTTGGAAAGGTTGAGGGCGATTCTGTAATTCTGAGAGATTTTTCAGGACAAACAGCCATTTATCAAAATGTGTCTCTAACTGGTCTATAGTTTTGGTAAACTTGGGCAACTCAATGTAGCGGTGCGACCCCGGTCGGGCTTCCCGACCTAGGGAACGCGCACCAAGAGAAAGGAATTTGAGTTTGTCATAAAACACCTGACAATCCTGATTTTTTAGCTCCACGGTATGTAGGATTGTCTGATCATTTTTGCGGTGCGACCCCGGTCGGGTTTCCCGACCTAGGGAACGCGCACCAAGAGAATGGTCGTCAAAAACAAAATCTAAGACACCGACAGTATAAACCGCCTTTAACTGATAATCCCAATCGCCTTTTTGCGCTTGTTCTTGGATCGGAAATGTGGAATAGTAAGCGCTTCTATCCTGAAAGAAGTTTTGTTTTGCTTTTTGAATCTCGACAATGAAACGTTCACCGGTTTTGGATTGACAATAGATGTCAAAAATTCCTTTGCGGTCTACAGGAGTGTTTCCTAAATTTTCCGTATTCTTGAAGGTGACATCTTCAATGTGATGACGGGGTGGTAAAAGGGTGTTTATAAAATCAATAAGTAGCCCTTTATTTGGCTCTGTACCAAAGACACGCTTAAAGCCAAAATCGGTGAGTAAACTAATGTACTTATCTTTGAGTGGATAGGCCATGACTGTGCTAGGTAAATCCTCCCTCAAATAGCAATTTATAAGTTGCTTAATTTTACTCTATTAAACTATTTTTTTTCGGAGGTTGAGCTTTGCATAGCAGATCTTTTTTTTAGAACAGTAAACTTCAGCTATATAGAATTATCCTCTAGCTTCCCTTAACTTGTCTCGAAATTCTAGTGCTGCTTCTAGGGGATCGGAAGCTGTGGCATATTTTCCTAGCATCCCTAAATCTAAATCCGGTAAAAGCTCGCTTTTTTGAATGTGTTCGTAAGCCTCGCCTCGGAGGTGATATACGTCAAAATGGTTATTCTTAAAAAACCAAACTTCTCTCACCCCCAATCGTTTATAAACCTCTAACTTATCGATACCACCACTGGTCACCACTACCTCAATCGCTAAGTCAGGAAATTCTTTTTCTGTGCCGATACAATAGGATTCATCAGGTTCAGTACCACCTAGATTTTTTTCCTGACGGAGTGTTGTGGAACCAAGGGGAAAGTAGCGAGTTCGTGTCTCTTTGAAGTAATCTTCTAGGAGAGAGCCAATAATCGTTTTATAGGTTTCATGGCGACGGCTTGGTGCCATAATTTCTAAAAGTCCATCTATATAGGTCACGCGATACCAAGGGCTATCTCCCAATTGGGATAAGAAAGCGTCATACTGCTCCCAGCTAACACCACTGATAATTCGCTTGTCTTCGGGATCAGTTGCCTTTAATTGTTTTGGTAAATTGTCTAGTAAAACCATATGCGATCGCAAAATCATTACTAATGTTATAACAGTTCTCACAATTTGTGGATGTTAAGGAGTAGGGAGTACGGAAGTAGCACTGACTCCCTCAGGTAAGCGATTGGCCGTAGGCCACGCTACGCGATCGCATTTTGCTGGGAGTATGATTGAATCAGCCCACAGCTGACAATGCCAGTAAAAGTAACGGTATGAGCAACGCCAAGTATTGGAAACCAGCTTACCAACTGTTTAACCCAGAGCAACCCCTGACCACACCAGAGGAAATGAAAGATTTTTATATCCAGCGAGAGGATAGTCCAGTAGAATATGTAATCACTACTCTGGAAATGGAAGACCAGCCAGCTAAGTTTTTATTAGCTGGTCATCGGGGCAGTGGAAAAACAACGGAATTGCGACGAATTCAACAGGAGCTAGCAGAAAACTATGCCGTAATCTGGGTTGATACGGCAACAGCTCTCGACCGGTATAATATTGGTTATGCTGAGGTGGTGGTGTTGATTGGGATGGAGGTTTGTCGCCAAGCTATTAAACCAGGCTGGTGGTCAAATCGGGCTCAGCACTTACTGGATGATTTAGAAAATAGCCTGACAACTGTAATTTATCAAGATAAAGAAACAGATACTGAACAGTTAGAGTTACCAGAGGTTTTAAAAAAAATGGGGTTAATTCTGAAACGGGGATTAACTCGGGATATGACCAAAACCCTTAACGTTCGCCCTGCTGTTAGTGACATTATTGATCGGGTAAACGCTATTATCAAAGCTGCTGAAACTGACCGCAACCAAAAATTATTAGTAATTGTAGATGGTCTCGATCGCCATGATTTGAGAACTTCTCTGGAAATGTTTGCTAGTCCGCTCCTGACAGAATTAGAGTGTCATATCATCTACACCATTCCAATTTCTTTACGATATTCCCCTAGCTTTCGGCAACCGAGAGAAAGCTTCCAACCTTTGGATTTGTATAATTTGCCTGTATTTGAATGCGAACGCAATTCTCGTCCCACCTCAACTGCTAACAAAGTTGGTCGAGATATCTTGAAGTCTGTCATTACCACAAGATTAGCTAAAATTAACGAGACGGATCTATTCACTCCCGATGCCCTAGAGCTATTATCTGAAAAGAGTGGTGGTGTGATCCGGGATTTAATCCGACTAGCGCGGGGGGCTTGTCAGGTCGCC
>NZ_JAAHIE010000750.1:0-2982 GCF_010671945.1 Moorena sp. SIO4E2 | reverse complement strand
TGATAGAACTAATTGGAATGACAAAAATTTATTGATGATTAGCTTAATTTATAGAAACCGAGCACTTCCCGTTTATTTTGAACTTATACCAAAATTTGGTTCAAGTAATTTTTCGGAACAAAAACAACTAATTTCAAATATTATAGGGCTATTTGATAACTATCAACTTGTCATTCTGGGAGACCGAGAATTTTGCTCAGTTAAATTGGCTAAATGGCTAGATACACAAGGTTTTCAGTTTTGTTTAAGACTAAAACAATCGGAGCAAATTCAACTCAATAATCAGAGGTGGGTTCCCTTAAAAAACTGTGGATTAAAACCAGGAATTTCGTTATTTTTTGAAAAGGTTAAGGTCACAAAAACTAAACAAGTATCAGGATTTAGTGTCGCCTGTAAATGGAAGAAAAGTTATCGTAAATCAGTGACCAAAGAAGGTTGGTTTATTCTAACAAATATGAGCGAAGTATCTGAGGCGATCTCCGCTTATAAGAAACGTTTTAATATTGAACAAATGTTCCGTGATTATAAAAGCGGTGGATATAATATGGAAGGCAGTAATGTTGTCGGCAAACGCTTTATATCTTTAGTGATTATAATATCTTTTGCTTATTTTATGGCCACAATAAAAGGAGAAAATATAAACAAAAAAGGAGTTCAGCAGTATGTGGCTAGAGTCAAAGAATATGGGCGATTAACTAAAAGACATAGCAGTTTTTATATTGGAATGTATGCTCAAAAATGGATTAATTTTATGGATCAATGTTGGGAATTAGTTTATGCTTTGATGCGTTTAAGTCGTCATAAGCTCAATAATTATTTACGAGGTATGAGAGCTATGAAGCTTATACAGTCTACTTTTTAGCTCTCATGTCACCCCCCCAGAAGTTATCCCTTCTTGGTTAATAGCAGTGTTTCCTATTTCATTGGGTACTAAATAATTAACATAGCTATCTACAAAAACATACTCAGGCATTAATTGTTTAAATAAAATACTTTGTTTGAATAAATGTTCCAGTGTCTTTTTATGTGCACCATAAACAAAATGATGCAAAATACCTGTATTATTGAGAGAAGCTCCATTTTTATTAAAAACTTTTGATTCAGCTTCAAAAACCGATACTTTGGCGATACCTAATTTAGCTAAAATACATGCTGTTGAGACTCCCATAGCACCGGCTCCAATAATGGCTATATTTTGTCTTTGCTGAAGTGGTAGATTAAATACAGTTTCTAGCATTTTTTTATAGGGCAATCCCATCTAAATCAGGTTAAAATAGAAGCAAACGTGATTGGACTTCTTTTCCACGAGACTTCTTATTTTTGCTTGCTTCAAGGAGCATAGCAACGGAGTCGGAACGTTGATTTTATTTAAAGGGGCTACTTTTAGTATTTATGTTTAGTTCAATTGTTCTCTATGGCTGGTATCACAGTTGAGGGTGTGGAATGTGCCTTAAAAGTCACTAAGTCCGATTGTCATAATTGGTTTACTGACTGCTGTTACTTTACCTCATAAGTCTTAGAATTGCTATATACTTTATTAACTATTGCCTCTATTCCTCTCCTGGGATGGGTTAGGGGTGGGTTATGCCTCTTGCCTCTTCTCCCGATTACCGATTACCGATTCCCGATTCCCAATTCCCGATTACCGATTCCCTGTTCCCGATTCCCTGTTCCCGATTCCCTAAAATCCAAAAATTCTGTACCTTACCCCATTGAGAATTACTATCTATGGAAACTCAACCTGATTCAAACCTAACTGATTCAAACCTAACTGATTCAAACCTAACTGAAATCCCTTCTGGAGAAACCTGGAACTATGAAGCGACGGTGGCTAAAGTGGAAACTATCATTAGGCAAATAGAAACGGGAGAACTAGCACTAGCCGACGTGTTTGATCAGTTCTCCGCTGCTGTCGAATATCTCCATGAATGTGAATATTTTTTGGATCAGCGACAGCAACAGATGGATTTGTTGATTGAGACGCTGAGTGATGATTCAGATTTTTAAGAGTAATTAGCCCATTCCTTGAATACCAACATGTCCAGCAAAGGCATACCAATCTTCACTAAAGCCCTTGAATTCCAGATCTTTCAGGCTAAATTTTACGTGATTCTCCTCCACAGTAAACTTAATGGTATTATCAGCATTAGCTTGATCAGTAACAATCACCAATTCAGTGCCTGCTGGAATTTCCTGCTTTGATACTTCATTCAACATATTAGATTGAATAGGAGCTCGCTTAATTACCGTATCTTGATTAAAGAAAAGGTTAAGTAAAACCGGTTGATTGACTAAGGTATTCTGATAAATAGGAATGTTGAAAGCAGTCTTATCCTCTTGTTTAGAGACTACATTACTAACCGTCTCTACCGGTTGAATACTCTCCATCATAATTGCTACATGGTCTTCAAAGGCATACCAATCACCACTGAACCCCTTAAACGCAATATCTTTTAAACCCATTTTAATGTGATTGCCAGATTCCTGACCATAATAGCGAAGTACTAATAGAGTACCTGCTGGTACCATCTGACGTTTATTATCAGGCAATTGCGACGATTGAATCGGCTCTTGCTTGAGATAGCTATCTTGCTTAAACAGAATTCTTAATACATTTGCCATGACATGATACCGGTTTTTAATTGGATAAGGTAAAAATTTTTTAGAATTGAGAATGTAGAATTAAGAAGGTAGAATTAAGAAGGTAGAATTAAGAATTAAGAAGGTAGAATTAAGAAGGTAGAATTAAGAAGGTAGAATTGAGAATGAAGAATTAAGAATTAAGAATTAAGAATTGAGAATTGAGAATTGGGAATTGGGAATTGAGAATTGAGAATTCTACCTTCTGCCTTCTACCTTCTGCCTTCTGCCTTCTGCCTTCTGCCTTCTGCCTTCTGCCTTCTGCCTTCTGCCTTCTGCCTTCTGCCTTCTGCCTTCTGCCTTCTGCCTTCTGCCTTCTGCCTTCACCATTATTCATGCTCC
>NZ_JAAHIE010000075.1:0-21961 GCF_010671945.1 Moorena sp. SIO4E2 | reverse complement strand
CTATCTGAACCCAGCCAGTCCACTATTTCTTCAAATAGCTCTCGCGCTTGTGAGAAAAACATGTCTTCATTTGAGATCGATGGTTGCATAGGTCCAAACTTTTCCTGAACTACTGCTGACTTTTTCATATCATAAAAATCGAGAGATAATTAGTGATTGGATTTATTATGGGTTCTGGGAAAGTGAAAAAGAAGGTTGGAAGTATCTTATCCCCTATCTGGTGAAAGGATGGCTTTATAACCTCGACTGGGCACGTAGTCTTTTGGACATTCCAGTTCAGTTTACCTCTACAATAGAAAGCAACTATTTGTTAAGGCTTTTCAAATGGGGTCTACCTCCTTCAGAAAATATGACCGCTGGGACAGACGATCAGTCTCTGCTACTAGAGGAATTAGAAAAACCAACTAATCAGAGATCAGAAGATACTAATCAGAGATCAGAAGATAAAGAGTTGAGAGCGATTGTGCTACTCAAACGGGGTGATTTACTCTTTGAACAGGGAAAATATAATGAGGCTCGGGACAAATACCAGGAATCAAAAAACTACATACCCGATCAAGGGATAACCTTGACACAGAAGTTATTATTCTCAGAGCAAAGAGTAGAAGCTTATATTAAAGACGAGCATAATATCCAAAAACAATTACTGGAAGTTATCAAAAAAATCGATAATAGATTGACACGAGAAGAAAATAAACAGCCAACATCAACCTCAGATAATTTGGAGAAAAATTTAGAAGACCAAGCAAAGCCTATCTTAGAAACTAGTAAAGATGTACCACAACAGCCTTCAGACATAAAGTCTTCCCCACATTCAGATGAACTTCCGCCAAAAAAGTTAAATTATATCCCGATAAAAGCGGTATTTATAGGGTTTAGTGGAGGGGTTTTATCGGGGGTTTTGATTAGTGGTAATGGAAACGTTTTCTTGTGGGTACTTGTGGGGTTTTTATTAGGGATTATCCTTGGTAATGACGAAATTCGTTACGCTTTTAAGGGGCTATATGACCAGATTATAGCCTTTTTCAAATAGGTAAGGTGCGGGAGTAGGTCAATAATCGCCTCATCCCAGGACCTTTTGGTTCACTAGTAGATATTGCCAAAGCAGCCGTTTTTCTGGCGTTGCTGATTCTGGGTATGGTTTTGCCCCCCTAGCCCCCCAATTTTGGGGGGAATAAGACTTTCTTGCGTCCCCCAAGCGAGGGATTGCTCGCTTGGGGGACCCACGGGGGCTTGACCAAAACCAGATGATCGCGTATTCATTCCTTGATTCAGCAACGCCAGAAAAATGGCCTTGCGTCAGTCTTCGCGCTGAATAGGAGTAGAGTGGGCATCCTGCCCGCCCGGCAATAAGCATGAAACTGGCAAGATGCCAGTTCCACGGCTGATGCCCATTCCACAGGTGCGACCCGTAAATTGAAAATGCGATCGCTATTGTGATTACTTGACATTTAAGGCAATTACCACATCTCCTAGAAATTTTTCTGGATTAAGAAGGCAAATAATCTGGAAAAAACGCCTGTTTCATCCGTTCACAATATTGACAGATATTGTTAAATTGAGATACCCGATCAATAATCAGACTCTTGAAAGGAGGTAAAATCATGTTTGCAATATAACCATAAGCCGTTGCATCTAAAGTGGTCGGTCTCTCCCCCATAAAAAATGGTTTATCTGCTAAATAATCAGACAGGGCTTGAAACTCAGCATTAATAATTTGAGAAATTTCCTTCTCGGAGTGACGACCCAGTCCCTGTTGATAAATCTGATTAGAAAGGGAATTTCGCACCTGTTGTAAAAACTGTTACGATTCTGGTGTCGAGCTCCCAGCAAAGTAGAGAGTCGTTAATGTTTGTTTGAATAATTGCCAGTTATCTTCAATGTTATAACGAATATACATCTCTCCCCAATAAGTATTTTCTTTCAGCATCCGCCGAAAAGCTAAGGAGATTGCTTTTTCTGTTGAGGTCAAATCCCGATCAGGATCTATGCCCTCTTTTTCCTTAAGCATCTCGATAATTATGGTGGAGTCACCGATGAGTTCTCCTTTATATTCTATAAACGGAATTTTGCCTTTGGGAGCTTTAGTAAAGTCCTTAGTAATCTCGATATCGTAAGCAATATTAGCTATACGCAGCCAAGTTTCCAATTTAATACAGGGTGGACTAATGCTCGGTAATCCCCATAAAGGTGGTGCCTTATACAAAGTTATCATCACAGTAAATTTGGTTCGATATTACGCTTAAGCAATAACTATTATAAGGGCAAAATAATAATAAATCAATCTAGTCATTATCGAATCAACAACTCGAAGCTAGTCTACATTATTTTTTTGACTTTTTTGCAATTATTTTATTGTTCTTATTCGGTTTGAGCAATTTTTAGGTATTTAATCAAACCTCTGAAACTATTAATATTTAAAGTCAAGGGAAAGCTTGATTGACATGAGATCATAGTTCTCCTTTCATATTTTATTTTTCAACTAACTCACGAACTAGAGAGGCTAAACGCTTTCCACTATCTCTAATCGCAAGACTAGCTGTTTTTTGTTTCATCTCTTCTAACCTAGTTGGAGACTTGAGTAAAGCCAGCACCTCCTGTTCTAACGTTTCGTGAGTCAACTGGTCTTGACGAAATACTAAAGCAGCACCAGAATCCTTAAAGCTAGCTGCATTGAAAGCTTGATGGTCTTCCGCTGCATAAGGGTAGGGAATCAGAATGGCTGGTGTTTCAGTTATCGCTAGCTCGGTTAAGGTTCCGGCACCAGCACGGCTAATGGCTAAGTTTGCCCGTTGCAGTAATGGTGCCATGTGGTCATAAAAGGGCATAGACAGGTACTGAGGATGGCTAAGGGTGTTAGCCTCTGGGTCTTTTTCTCCAGTTAAATGAACAATCCAAGCACCGGCTTCAAACCAGAGGGGAGCACATTGGCGCACTAATTTATTCACTGCCACTGCTCCTTGGGAACCCCCAACCACCACAATCAAGGGTACCTCTGGTGGAATCGGGAGTTCTAGTGCCTGAGTCAGTTGAAAACTATCCCGCACTGGTGTACCAACGGTTACGGTTTTAATCCGGGGTAAGTACTTGGAAGCGGCTTCAAACCCTAGGGCTACGGTATTGCAAAAGGGACTCAGCCACCGGGTTACTTTTCCGGGAATAGCGTTAGATTCATGTATAATGGTAGGTAGACCCTGCAACCGTGCTGCCATAATTGCAGGTCCAGCGATGTAACCCCCAGTGGTGAAGACACCATCAAATTTACCTTCTCTCAGCAGTTGCCGCACTTGCCAAATTGAACTGACCAGGCGGGTAACGATGCGCAGAGTACCAAGACCGAAGCGTTGTTGAAAGCCTTCTACGGCAATGGTGTGCAGGGGATAGTCTGGTGGTAGCAACTCATTTTCGATGCGGTCAGGAACACCAAGCCACTCGATAGTGTAATTGGGTAAGTGTTGGGCTACTGCGAGGGCGGGAAATATATGTCCCCCCGTACCACTGGCGGCAATCAGCAATCGCATGGGTGACTTAGACACGGCTATAGGTCTCCTTGATCAATTGGGTGAGGGGCTTTTGTCTTGGGTTAATGGGAATCGGGAATCGGGAATCGGGAGTCGGGAATCGGGAAGAAAAAAAATACCAATTAAAGTAGGGTGGGCAAAGTCATATACTCTAGAGTACTAAAAAAAATCAAACTGTTTTTGCCCACCCTACAAGCTAGACATAGGTTATCAAACTAGATTTGGTATCATTGGTGAATCCAAGGGATTACCCTTTCTCCAATCACCAATGATCAATTACTAATTACTAGTTACCAGAATTACCAGTTACCAGTTACCAGTTACCAGTTACCAGTTAACGATTACCAATGACCAATCCAGCCACCTTACTGCAACGACTATCCCAATCTTTTACTACTAAAGTCAAGTCTATTTCTTTGGACTGGTCAGTATTTGTACTATTAACGGCAGGGTTGACCCTCGGCTCTCCTCTGAAAGCCCAAGCAGATAGCCCGGAAACCGCACCGCCTCAGCTTAAAGATACCCTCAGCCAAATTGATCGCTTCGCTAATGGCAAGGATGTTGAAGGGTTGCTGGAATTCTATAGCGCTAATTTTACGAATTCCGATGGCTTAAGTCGGGATGTGATGGGAGAAGCGTTGCTTCAATTGTGGCAGCGCTACCCTGTGTTGAATTACCGCACGGAACTGACGGATTGGCAGCAAGAGGGCAACGCGATCGTGGCAGAAACTGTGACTTATATTACTAGTAACCAACAGGATGCTAGTAAGACCAAATTTGAATCGACTTTGCGATCGCGTCAGCGCTTTGAAAACCAAAAAATTGTCTATTCCACCATTTTGGCAGAGCGTTCCCAAATCACATCAGGAGCTAATCCTCCCAAGGTAACCGTGAAGTTACCAGAACAAGTGCGTATTGGTCAGCGATTTAATTTTGATGCCATTGTCCAGGAACCCCTCGGAGATGATTTGCTGCTGGGAGTGGCTATAGAAGAATCAGTCAGGTCACAGCGCTATACTAATCCCACGGAGGTTGACCTGGAATCTTTGGCTGCCGGTGGAATTTTTAAGATTGGCCGAGCCCCACTGTTACCAGAAGACCGCTGGATTTCAGCTATATTAATTCGGGGGGATGGCATGATTATGATTACTCGACGGTTACATGTGGTTGAGTAATTAGGTTTGAAGGGAGTAGGGAGTCGGGAGCGGTGCGACCCGTGGCGAATTTAATTCGCCTACGGAAAGCGCACCGAGGGAGTAGGGAATCGGGAGTAGGGAGTAGGGAGTAGGGAGTAGGGAGTAGGGAGTAGGGAGTAGGGAGTAGGGAGTAGGAAAATAAAACAGCCATGCTTCCCATGAGCTAGTGCATCAAGATAGAATCAAATCTTATTACTATTCCCGATTCCCGATTCCCGATTCCCGTTCCCCTCCTGGGAGGGGTTAGGGGTGGGTTCCGATTCCCGATTCCCGATTCCCTACCTTTACAGATAAATTTTAAACTTGGTGCAAAATCTGAGTATTGTGCAAGGATTTCTAAACTTAAACAAACCAGCAGGTTGGACATCCCACGATTGCGTTGCTAAAGTGCGGCGTCTGCTACGGCTGAAGCGAGTAGGCCATGGCGGGACCCTTGACCCAGCTGCTACCGGGGTTTTACCGATAGCTCTGGGAAAGGCAACCCGACTTTTGCAGTATATGCAGCAGGATAAAGCCTACAAGGCTACGGTGAGACTGGGAGTGAGGACAACTACTGATGATTTGGAAGGAGAGGTGATTGCTACTCAGTCTGCAGCCCAGTTGACTCTGGAGTTGGTCAAGGGTTTGTTGAAACAGTTTGAGGGCAAGATTCAGCAAGTGCCACCAATGTATAGCGCTATTCAGATCAAGGGTAAACGGCTGTATGATTTAGCCAGAGCTGGTGAAGTGGTAGAGGTACCAGAACGAACTGTAGAGGTTGAGAAGATCGAGGTTTTAGATTGGCGTGGGGGGGAATTTCCGGAAATTGATTTAGCGATCGCATGTGGTCCTGGCACCTATATTCGCTCCATAGCCCGGGATTTAGGAGATGCCCTCGAAACCGGTGGTGTGCTAGCCGCTCTGACTCGTACTCGCAGCAGTGGCTTTGATTTAGCCGATAGTCTGACATTAGAAGAATTGACCGAACAGCTGGAACAAAGCCTATTCCAGCCAGTGTCCCCTAGTGTAGGTTTGGGGCACTTACCCTCTGTAACCTTGTCCGCTGATCAAGCCCGTCGCTGGTGTTTGGGACAGCGTATCTCTGGGGATGATACTCTTGAAACTCCCACAATTCCTTTGCAAGTGTATCACGAAGATGGCAGTTTTTTGGGTATTGGTAAGGTGATATCCTCAACCTCTGGGGTATTGCTGGCTCCTCAAATGGTTTTTGTTTGATGGTAGTTGATTGAATCGAACAGGACTTACATAGTAACTAGCTATATCATTAGCTGTTCTAGGTTTAGGTCGTAACCAAAGGAGCGGGGGGCGGATAAAGTAATTCAGGAATTTAGTTGATCTGTATCCCGTTTTTTGTAACCATTGCATTATGCAACGGTTATATTAGAGCGTATTGGGTATGGCAAACACTAAATCTGGCACTGTTCAAGACCTAGTCACAGTTCAGGAAGCTGCTGAAATCTTGGGTGTCTCCTCCGATACCATACGCCGGTGGGAAAAGAAAAAGCTGCTCAGGGCAAAGCGGTCTGAACGAAACTACCGCTTTTTTGATATTGAAGAGTTAAAAAGAATTCAAAGGAAGTATCAAGGGCTAGCTACTGGGGTTGAGTTTCGTGTTCTCAAGAGCAAACCCACTAGCTTCAGAGTAATTGAGTTATTTGCTGGGTGTGGAGGCATGGCACTGGGCTTTGAGAATGCTGGCTTAACCACCAAGCTGTTGGTGGAGATTGATAAAGACTGCGTAAACACTCTGAAGCTGAATAGACCTTCCTGGGAAATCATACCTGAGGATATAGCCAACGTTGATTTTACCAATTACAAAGACAATGTAGATATTGTGGCTGGTGGGGTGCCCTGCCAAGCTTTCAGCTATGCCGGTCTAGGTAAAGGTTTTGACGATACTAGAGGGACGCTCTTTTTTGAGTTTGCACGATGCGTCAAGGAAGTACAGCCAAAAATAGCAGTGCTTGAAAACGTTAGAGGTCTGATCCAACATGACCAAGGCAGAACCTTATCCACCATGCTGCGAACCTTAGAGGATTTAGGCTACAACCCTACCTATAAGTTGCTCAGAGCGCAGTTTCTAGATGTCGCCCAAAAGCGAGAGAGGGTAATTATCATTGCGGTCAGAAAAGACTTAGACCTAAACGCAATATTTCCTAAGGAAAAGGACTACACTATTTCCCTGAGGGAGGTGCTCAAAGATTGCCCTAAATCAATAGGAGCAAAATACCCTCCCCGCAAGAGAGAAATTATGGATTTAATCGAACCAGGAGGTTATTGGCGGAACTTAACAATAGAGCTTCAAAAAGAGTATATGAAAAAGAGTTTCTATCTCGGTGGCGGCAAAACCGGTATGGCTAGGCGGCTTTCTTGGGAAGAACCTTCCCTTACTCTCACCTGTAACCCAGCTCAAAAACAGACAGAGCGGTGTCATCCTGAAGAAACGCGACCGTTGACAGTCAGGGAATATGCACGTATTCAGAGCTTCCCCGATGATTGGGAATTTACCGGTTCTCTATCATCGAGGTACAGACAAATCGGTAATGCGGTCCCTGTTAATTTGGCTTACCGCATTGGAGAATGTCTGATTGCGATGTTGCAAGGGAAATTCGATTCAGAAACGATGGTAATCGAACACAGAGAACAAGACAAAGCTATTCAGTTATCGTTACCAATATAGTTAAAAATGCTGAACCACTTAGTCTGACTAACCTTGGTTTTATTGCTGATATAAAAGGAGCGATAATTGGACTGTAACTCAAAAACGTCCTTCCAAAAAAAATGATATTTTATCCCTTAACTCTTTACCAACTTCTTGAAATATTTCAAGAAGTTCTAAAAAGACATCTTCACCAGCGAATTCCTTCCACAAATCATTTTGAATTAATAATTCATTTTTGACATCACAAACTTTAGCAGTCCAACGTTGATAATCATTAGGGTAATATGGGTTGTAAGGTATGCCAATACAAGTCCTTACATTAGCATCGAGATTTTGGCTAAACCGTAATGCACACCAACGAAGCATTTTTCTTTTGAGTGACCGAAACTCTTTTCGGTTTGGTTTGACAGTAGTTATATCTATATATAGTTCCTCGCCATTCTGCTTGGTAATAAAAACATCTACCCTTTTATCTTGGTCTGCTTGAGGCTCTACTGGCTTAATACTATTCCTAATTAAATTTATTTCATTCGTCTTATCAGGCAGTCTTTCTTCCTTTTCTATTTCTGAGCAAATTTGATCGATGATGGTTTCAGTGTCTCTGTCTATACCTCCCAACAAATCATATTGTGTTTCTACCTGGTACCCAGCACTTTCAGCTAAAATTAGGGCAATTTGTTCGTAGATAGACATCCCGAAAGAGGTATATAGTGAATGCATTCTAGATGCGAGTACTATTTTTTCTTTAGTAAATATTGCTTCAACAAATGGTTTATATTCTGATTCAGAAGCGTATCTGTCGAGCTTTTCATTGATTTTTTTCGTTAGTAGGTTTTTGATTTGTAGCTTAGTGGCTTCCTTCACAGTTGACCCCTATTTATCACACAACGCTTTAACCAGCTTACAATCTCTTCTGACTAGGAATCGAGCACCAATGCACCCTAGAGCGTCTGCTAATGATTAACAATCCAGAGCCTCTCCAGCAAGACCAGGTGACAGCAGTGGTGAGGGTGTTTGCCCTATGCATTTGATCTGAGTGTACTAGTAAATTGATGTATTAGTTATGCTATTAATCGAATTGTTACTTTTAAGTGAAATCCAACCCTGGCAAGGGTTTTGTTGGGCTTCACTACCCCTCCACCGCTTCCTACGTCACATCAATGGTTTTAGGAGTTTTGTCAGCTATCAGCTTATGCGCTACGCGCACGCTACTTGATGTGCTATCAGCTATCAGCCAAAGGCCAAGGCTGATAGCTGACGGCTGAATGCTTACGGAGTTTTGTCAGTCAATAGGATAATTAGTCAACCAAAACCAAATATGATATTAATAATACAGACACACTAATACACTATAGTGTTTGTATTTGAGATGTAAACCTAGGGGGTCTTTTTTTATTATCCAATAAAAGTCCAGATCTCTTTTCGATATTGCCTAGTAAGCATTAAGCTATCAGCTATCAGCTATCAGCTTTTGAATAAAACAGGTCAGCAAAAGTTTAATCTGAGTTATGTCACAGCGTTGAAGCCTGTGCCACAAACTAGAAGCCTGTGCCACAAAGCTGTTCGCGTAGCGTGAGCTTTTAGCTCACGGCTGACTGCTGACTGCTGAATGCTTATATTGCCTTTTTCAGCAATTGTGTTTACAACCCAGATACAAACGCTTTATGACTGTACAAAGCCAAAAACTATCACCGTTGAGACTAATACTAATTGGATCCATATCTTTAGTATTAGTCGCTATTGTTTCCATAGGAGCTACCTTTGCCCTTTCAGGAGAATCATTCATGAAATTTCCAGGAAAACAACCTACCAATATTGGGATTCAGTCCTCAGGGCAATTAGCACCTTGCCCAAATACCCCTAACTGTGTTAGCAGCTATAGCAAAGATGCTGAGCATGGTATTGAACCTTTAGGTTACAACTCTACCCCTACCGAAGCAATGGCTAAGCTTAAAATTGTGATCCAAAACCTAGAACGAACACAAATTATTGAAGAGAAAGACAACTATCTCTACGCACAATTCACTACTCCTTTAATGGGGTTTGTGGATGATGTAGAGTTTTTGTTGGATGACACTGCTAAGGTAATCCATGTTCGCTCCGCCTCCCGTTTAGGAAAATCAGATTTGGGAGTTAATCGGAAACGGGTGGAAACAATCCGAGCGGAATTGAGCTGAGTGAATTAATCCCGTTGGTGGGCAGTGCCTAGCAACGGGATTGACTTGCTTATGTTATCTGTTTCTAGCACTGCCCACCCTACATCTTCAATAAATATAAACCCGTTGGTGGGCAGTGCCTAGCAACGGGATTGACTTGCTTATGTTATCTGTTTCTAGCACTGCCCACCCTACATCTTCAATAAATATAAACCCGTTGGTGGGCAGTGCCTAGCAACGGGATTGACTTGCTTATGTTATCTATTTATAGCACTGCCCACCCTACATAAACTCCCTAAAAAACCAGAACTACTTAATTTAATTGCAAACCGCTGTAGCTTGACATACTCTCTAGGCTTTGATAGTTTGGTTTTGGCGGTTAATTATATAACCAGTGTTGGCATCGAAATACTCCCAAAACTATTTCTGGATATATCCCAAAATATATTTTTTGGCGAAGCCGAATTGGTAATAATTACTGTTAGGTACCCCATGGAAAAAAATGGATAAAATAATCATGAAAAAAATTGCATCTCTTGTGGTTTCGTTATTGTTGGTATGCTTTACCTTGCTTGGTGCTGCATCCCCAGCCAATGCTGGATATCAGGCACGATTTTCTGACTCTGAAACTACAGGACCACGTGTTGAATTGGGTGTAACTGGAAATGCTACAAAGTACATGATTATAGGAGCATACAGCAGTATCAATAATATCGATACTAAGAATCGCCCTCTGAAAATATACTCTACTTCAAAGAATCCAATTACCATTCAGATCACTGAACTTCCTGATGCTTCTACTGCTCCTGATGGTGCAGATTTACAAAGTATTGTAATCGACAATAATACTGGCAAGTTGTACATCACATCGTTCTAATTAGCACTAAGCATGATAGCACTAGGCATTAGTGGAATTTTGATTACCTAGGGTAGGCTATTGCTTACCGTTTGAATCTGAACCCACATTCTTCACTTCGTGAGGAATGTGGGATATATTTTTTTGGTAGATTAACTACTAATTGATGGATATAGCAATTCTACGACTTTGGACTTAACTAAATATAAAAATGCTATCAGGTACAACACATTCACAACAATTAGTAAGCTTTTACCTATCCAAGAGTGAATTATAGAGAAAGTAAAAATTGTTGCTACTAACACCAACAATTTTTCCACTGTGGATACGGTATAACCATGATGCTTGGGGTCCCAGTAAGAGAAAGGACTAATAAAACGATAGTTACTAACAGGAAAAAAGTGCCGGTGAGCATCATCGTTGTGAACTGGTAAATCTAATAAGGAGTGCAGTATCATACTCCAACAAAGAATTTCCCAAAGTTGCCATCCCCAGTAATGGCTGATCATCACTCCACACAGGGCTAGGGGCAGGGAATGAAAGGTAGCAACAAGGTTCTGCCAAAAGGGCAATTCGTAGGTTTGTGACCAAATCTGGGACTCTGGTTGACGACGAATTAATTTTGCCCAGATATAAAGGATAAAAATTGGTGCATCGGGTAAAATAGCACCAATTGTAATCGGTAAAGCTGCCTGAATTTGAGCCTGGTGATTCAAAACAGCAAGGTTAATAATGGCGTGGCTAGGAGTATTCAAGGGTTAGTTTGTTGATGAATTTGGTTGAGAAATATTATATATAAATAATACAATCGGTGATGTAAATTGGTACTCGTTTTTAGGGAGTAGGGAGCAGGGAGTAGGGAGTAGAGAATATGTTCAAAACTACAATACAAACACGCTTATTACACGCAGTGCTATACGGTATAATGATCACTCATTGATTTGCTCTCTGGACTTAGCAACCCATTCTGCCTGATCAGTCAGGGTTAATTACTGTGTTGAATTCAACGTTAAAGTCAAAACGAAATTCAAGGTTAACGTCAAAACCAAATAACCGTAAGCATTCCAACTCTCCCCTCCAGCGGCTGATTGGTTACGCTCAGCCCCATCGTTCCCTAATCTGGAAAGCGATCGCATGCTCAATCCTCAACAAAATCTTTGACCTAGCCCCTCCGGTCTTGATCGGGATGGCAGTGGATGTGGTGGTCAAACAACAAGATTCCTTGATTGCCCATCTAGGAGTAACGGATATCTTTAGCCAACTGGTATTGCTGGCATTCCTGAGCTTTATTGTTTGGGGATTGGAATCTGCCTTTCAATATGCTTACGAACGATTGTGGCGGAATCTGGCTCAAACCATTCAACACGAATTGCGCCTAGATGCTTACTCTCATCTGCAATCCTTGGAACTAGCGTATTTTGAAGATAGTAGTACAGGGGGATTGATGTCTATCCTGAGTGATGATATCAACCAACTAGAACGCTTTCTGGATATTGGTGCCAACGAAATTCTCCAGATATCCACAACCATTATTATTGTCAGTGCGGGCTTCTTTATCCTGGCTCCCAATGTGGCATGGATAACTGTGATCCCTATCCCCTTTATCCTCTGGGGTTCGATTACCTTTCAACGTCTGCTTGCTCCTCGTTATGCAGCAGTGCGGGAAAAGGTAGGGTTACTCAATGGACAGTTAGCGAATAATCTAACTGGGATTACTACCATTAAAAGCTTTACAGCGGAAGAGTATGAAACTAAGCGGATTGAGAGACAAAGTCTAGGGTATCAGTACACTAACCAGAAAGCGATCGCATTTTCTGCTGCCTTTGTCCCTTTGATTCGGATGTTAATCCTATTTGGGTTTACCGGAATTCTGCTCTACGGTGGTAAGTCCGCAGCAGCCGGGGAACTAGCTGTAGGCACCTACAGTGTCTTAGTGTTCATGACTCAGCGCTTGCTGTGGCCATTAACTCGACTGGGTAACACCCTCGATCAGTATCAACGAGCCATGGCATCCACCACTAGGGTAATGAATCTGCTGGATACCCCAATTGCCATGCACTCTGGCGATACACCATTGCCTAGGTCCGAGGTTAAGGGGGAATTGGTATTAAATAATGTTACATTTGCCTACCGTGATCGCCCCCCTGTGGTAGAAAATCTCTCCCTCCACATTCCAGCCACTGAGACTATCGCGATAGTAGGTTCCACAGGGTCTGGTAAAAGTACCTTAGTGAAACTGTTATTAAGACTATACGAAATCCAAGCAGGTTCGATAACCCTTGATGGAATTGACATCAGACAGCTCAAGCTCAAAGACTTACGCCATGCCATTGGTCTAGTTAGCCAGGATGTATTTTTATTCCACGGCACCGTAGAAGAGAATATCACCTACGGCACGTTTGATGCCACCACCGAGGAAATAGTTGCTGCCGCTAAGACCGCAGAAGCTCATGAATTTATCATGGATCTGCCCCAAGGCTATGACACCATTGTGGGAGAGCGGGGTCAGAAACTATCTGGAGGACAACAGCAACGAATTGCGATCGCACGAGCACTATTGAAAGACCCCCCAATCTTGATTCTAGATGAAGCCACCTCCGCTGTTGATAATGAAACCGAAGCCGCCATTCAGCGCTCCCTAGAAAAGATTACCCAAAATCGCACAACCATTGCGATCGCTCATCGGTTGTCCACAGTCCGCAATGCTGATTGTATTTATGTCATCGACCAAGGCAAATTAGTAGAGCAAGGACGACATGAAAAGTTGTTAGAGCAACAGGGAATTTATGCCATGCTGTGGCGGGTGCAGTCTGGAGTGAAGAAATAGGAGTGTGGGGAGTGTGGGAAGTTAAAAGGGAATAGGGAACAGGGAACAGGGAATAGGGAACAGAGAATAGGTAACAGAGAATAGAAAATAGGGAAAAAATCCTGTGTACCTCATTTCTATCAAAACCGCTATATAACCTTAAACTTGCTAACCTTAAACCTGCTAACCTTAAACTTGCTAACCTTCAACCTTCTAACCTTAAACCTTCAACCTTCAACCTTCTAACCTTCAACTTTCAACCTTCTAACCTGCTAACCTTCAACTTTCAACCTTCTAACCTGCTAACCTTCAACCTGCTAACCTTCAACCTGCTAACCTTCAACCTTCTAACCTTCAACTTTCAACCTTCAACATCCTAACCTTCAACATCCTAACCTTCAACCTGCTAACCTTCAACCTTCTAACCTTCAACTTTCAACCTTCAACCTGCTAACCTGCTAACCAAAAAAAATAGCCGTAGAAATTATTTCCACGGCTGGCGGAAATCCACAGTAAGTCGATTTCACTACTTATGTTATGTGACTTTGTTCCATGACCAGTCCAATCCTTATCCTACTTGATTAGACCTGGTCTTATAGCTAGGGGGAAAACCCCCCAGCTGCTTAAAATCTTAATCCAGAATTAGGTACCTGGTCAAAGTACTAATCACTTCTCCAGGAATGCCACTCGGCTCAAGAGGAGTCCACTCATAAAGTTGTGCGTAGCCCTGGGTATACAGGGAATAGATAGTATTCATTACTGCCTTACGGGAGCCCTTAAGCCTGTGCTCAACCGGTTCTTTCTTCCCGAAAAAAATCTGAGAAGTATTCCCCGGAATTAGATACTCTGGATTATTGTCAGGATTCGGAACAAAGTCTGTAAACCTGATTAACAACTTGAATTCGTTTGCATATTATAATCATAATTATTATAATTATTTTTGTCAAGAGGTTTTATATTTGTTTTTAATAAAATAGGTATAAAAGTGTCATAATATTATAATATTGTGAGGAAATTTTGAAGTATGGTTATAGGAAATAAATAAGAAGAGTGTGGGGAGAGGTAAAAACTTTTTTAAGAGGTAATAAATATTAAGATAGCCTCTGAAATAGCCGCTACGCTATCGCTTTTTTTACTTTACTTTTACCTAGATTAATTATCAATTATACCCTTAATAAAAATCTGCCCATCTCCCTATCTCCTGATCTCCCTATCTCCTGATCTCCCTATCTCCTTATCTCCTTATCTCCTGATCTCCTTATCTCCCCATCTCCCCTTTTTTTATAAATATGAGATGCACCCTTATTAAGCCTAGTTATACTGATTGCGTCCAGCCATCACACCACCATCTACATCCCAGACCGCGCCAGTCACCCAACTGGCTTTCTCAGAAAGTAGATAAACCACAGCTTCAGCAATATCTGTAGGTTTTCCTACTCTGCCAATGGGATGGAAACTATTGAATCCTTCTAGGGCAGAATGGACTTGTTCTTTGGGGATGAAACCTTGGTAAATGGGAGTTTCTACTACTGCCGGAGATACCGCATTAACTCGAATATTATAGTTGGCTAGTTCCATTGCTAAATGTTGGGTTAGGGAATGTAAACCAGCTTTAGCCATAGAATAGGCAGAAGACGGAGTAGCTTCTATCGCTTGTTTCGCCCACATCGAGCCAATATTAACGATCGCACCAGCCTTGCCATTCTTAATCATATTTTTGACAATCCCCTGAGTGATGAAAAAGGTTCCTTTATTAATATCCAAATAGAGGTCATAATCCTTTTCTTCATACTCAATGAACGGTTTAGGGAGAAACACTCCTGCTGCATTGACTAGTAATGTGGCATCACTATGATTGACATTTAAACGATCAATTAAAGCATTTCTCATCTCTGGATCAGAGATATTAGCTAACTCACCAACTACCGTTCCATAGTGACTAAGTTCCGTTACTGCTTCTTCCAGTTTAGGCTGACGTGAGCCAATTAAAACCGCAGCACCACCCTGCTGAAGAATTAATTGAGCAACCGCTTTACCCATACCACTGGTGCCACCAACAACAATGATTTTTTGTCCCGCAAATGCTTGTGTCATGATTATCTCCTTAATTGATTGATTTTATTTTAGTTACCTACTAGAAGGTAGATATTGGAATAAAAAAAATTATTCCTTGATTAGCTGTCAGCGGTCAGCGGTCAGCGGTCAGCCTTCAGCGGTCAGCCTTCAGCCTTCAGCCTTCAGCCGTCAGCTTATTTTATTCAACAGTAAGTACCGTGGAATAGGCTTCGACGCTGTGACCCATAGCCCATTAGCTGATAGCTGATAGCTGACCGCTGATAGCTGATAGCACCTCAAGTAGCGCTTAAGCTAATTGCTGACCGCTGATAGCTTCTCTTCCAGACATGCACCAGTAATCTGATCAAAAGCAGCACTACTATCTTCCGCTACCCGGGCTAATAATTGCGCTCCTTGTAACATGGAAAGTAGCATTTTTGCTTCTACTTCCACCGATTGGCTACACTGCCAAGCCTGGGTTTCACAGCCACGGTGCAATAGTTTAGCTAACCAAGATTCAGTGACAGAAAAGAAACTTCTGATCTCTGCTTGGATTTCGGAATTTAAAACACTCAAATCTGCTGTCAACATTCCACACAAACAAATTTTATTGTCTTGCAAACCATCTCGGTAGAGATTCACAAACTCTCTCAATTGTGCTTGAGGTGTTGTTTGTTGTTGCTCAATCTCAACACATTTCCGTGCGAAGTTTTTTTGGTATCGTTTTACTAATTCCTTTACCAAATCATCTTTAGAAGGAAAATGGTAATGGATACTAGCCTTACGGATACCTATTTCTTTGGAAATGTCGGCGTAACTAAAGGCGCTGTAGCCTCGGTTGCGCACCATTGATTGAGCTACGTCTAGGATTTGTTGAGCAGTTTTCTGTTTCATGACTTTATACTACCTACTACTAGGTAGATTTGTCAAGTACTTTTTTGGAAAGGGAGTAGGGAGTAGGGAAGTTAGAATTTAGAATTTAGAATTTAGAATCGGGAGTCGGGAGTCGGGAGTCGGGAATCGGGAATCGGGGTAAGACACTTGACTGTACTTCCTGTACCTCATAACTATGATAAACACTATCAAAATCTTTCCTATCTCCCCATCTTCCCATCTCCCCATCTCCCCATCTCCCCATCTCCCCACACTCTTCCCTATTCAACACTCCTGGGATTAAATATTCTCAGACCTCATAGTTTTTGGGACTTGAACTGCCAGGGCTAAGGCTCTTACTCCCATATAACAACACATAGCCAGCCATAAGATTTGACTACTGTGGAACCACCAAGATGCTACAGCTACAGGGAGAAAACCAACAAGACTACCGGTTACAACACCTTTGCGAAGCAGAGCTCCTTCAGTTAAGCCCAAAAAATACCCATCTAACATAAAAGCCATAGAACTCAGTCCTAGAAAGGGAAGTAGCCACAGAAGATAATGGTGAAGTTCGTCAATTACCTCTCCATGATTGGTCATCAACCCAAACAGAGGATCTGGCAGGAGGACAAATAAGGAAGCTATGGTTAGTCCTATGCCGAGGCTGCTTGCTCCAGATAGGCGCAACAGAGAAGGAAATTTGTTGGTCAAGCCTTGACCGCGAAAGTTCCCTGCTATACTTTCCGTCGCAAAGGATAATCCTTCAATAAAGTAGAAGGTCACGATCATCACCTGCAACAGTAAAGTATTGATAGCTAGCACCATCGTGCCCAAATAAGCACTCAAATCAGTAAAGGCAGCAATGGTGATGGTTGAAGCAATAGAGCGTATCCAGATATTTCCATTCAACTTAAAAGTCGATTTTATGGCCTCTAGGTCGAAAATCCTGTCTACTAGCGCTAGCATTTGAGGATAGCCATTTTCTGTAGCTATGAAAATCATGCCCATAAGTAACATCAGATACTGGCCAGCCGCCGTAGCAAATCCAGCCCCTGCACTTGCCCAGCCCCAACGGATAATCAGCAGGTAATCCAGTATAATATTCGCTCCATTGCCAATAGCTGACAAAACCAATACTTTGGTGCTCTTTTCCCGGCCTAGAAACCACCCGATTAAGACCAAGTTGAGTAGGGTTGCAGGCGCTCCCCAAATCCGAGCATTAAAGTAATCTTGTCCAGCAGCTTTAACCTCAGGTGCAGCGCTGAGTAGGCTAAAGCCAATTTCTCTAAGGGGATATTGCAACAAGATAATGAGTAGTCCGAGGGTTAAAGCAATTAAACCATTACGTAGAAGTACTAACGTAATTCCATCTTGGTCAAAGCGTCCTTCCGCTTGAGCCGTTGGGCCGGTAGTTCCCATCCGCAGAAAGTTACAGTTGCGATACACCAAGTTGAAGATAACTGTAGCTAGAGCAACCCCAGCTAAATAGTTAATATCTGCTAAGTGTCCCAAAAATGCGGTATCTACTAACCCTGCTAAGGGAATCGCGATGTTGGAGAGGATATTGACAGTAGCTAATCGCAGAAAGCGAAGATGAAACGTTTCCGTATTGTCTTTGGACATAAGGGGTCTTAATTACCAAAATCTAGCCAAAATTGTTGACTGTAAAATTTTCTTTTATTCTCACCATAAACAATTTTTGGCTGATCGTGTGTATTTTTGTTTACAATATGCTATATTTGGAGTGGATGCTAATCACAAAAGTTGCTAGTTATAGCAAAACTTTGTATCTCTTGATACCAAGAATCTATAAGTTAGTATAAACCCATACTAATTTGTGGGCTTTTGGATCCATTTTGAGATGTTTTTTGATAGCTCTGAAGTTAGCTGATCGATAGGATTATTAGGTGATTGTAAAAATGGAACATTCTCATCTCACTATCATCTTACCCGATGGTTCATCTCACCCTATTCCCATATACTTGACCAAGACAGGACAAACACTAATCTGTGGGAAAACAGTAGCAAAAACTACAGGCTATCAAATTTACGATTCCGAACTCAGGCACACAACTACTGAATTAGCCAGTCTAAGTTATTTAGATGCCGGAGCTCTAGAATTATACTACCGGGGGATTCCGATCCAATTAGTAGTCGATAATTGCGATTACTTAGATACCATTATTTTGTTATATGAATCACATCTCCCCAGCCAAGAGGAAAAACAATGGTTTAAGGAGCAACTGGCCAAAAACTCTCTTCTGGATCAGAAAATTATTAAGGGACTCAAGAGTGTAATCTCTTCCTTTTCTCCCCATGCTAATCCCGTCGCTATTCTAAGTTCTGGATTATCCTATCTTTCCGGAGAATGTTCTTTGCCTTTACGGAATCAAGGCGAACAGTTGGAAGCAATATTGAAGGCTCTTGCCATAACTCCTATTCTGGTAGGGATGATCCTACAACATGTCAAACAGCAGCCTTTGGTATTGCCCCAAGACGTTGGCTGTTATGGACAAAATTATGATTATATCAATAATCTCCTGGGGATGATCTGCGGTTTCGGTAAAGTAACCGATGAGCAACGCTCTTTGATGGATACACTGATGGTGTTGCATGCAGACGCTGGCTTGAGTCCTTCAACATTTGCTGCTAAACAAAATATTAGCAATGGTACGGGAATGTGGAGAAGTTTAATCTCCGCCTTAAACGCCTTGTCTGGAGACAAACATGGCGGTGCTAATTTCAGGGTCTTGCAGATGTTTCAGGAAATTGCTGCTGCTGATGGAGACCTAGAAGAGAATATCAGAAATTATATCCAGCAATCCCTGGATAAAAAACAGAAAATCCCTGGGTTAGGCCATATTGAATTCAAAGGGATAGACCCTAGAGCCAGAATTCTCAGCAAAATCTGCAACCAAATGGTTGAAGAAGGAAAGGGAGATACTTTCATGCATATTGCGAGGGAAATGCATAAGCAAATAGATACTATTCCTTACTTCGATAAGATTAAACCAAACGTAGATTTTTATTCTGGTGTTTTATGGAAAAACCTAGGAATTCCTGATCAACTGATGACAGTTATGTTCTATTGCAGTCGCATTGCTGGCTACATTGCTAATATTTGCCTAGCTACCGAAAAATCTACTATTGTTTTCCCTAATCAAGCTTATGTAGGAAAAACAAATTTATTCTTTAATGATGTTGAGCCAAGCACTTCAGGAGTGATTCCCTTATTCCCTGCTCTTAAGCATTCAGCCGTGAGCTAAAAGCTCACGCTACGCGAACAGCTGTCAGCCGTCAGCCTAATCCTTAAAATAAACCCGGGAGTAAATGTAGGCTGGGCAGTGCATGACACCGATTCATTTGTTTGCGATCGCTTTTAGCGGCTCCTACGGAGCATCGCGTAGCGTGACCTACGGTCAATCGCCTTACTAAGCACTGCCCACCAACGGACTAGTTGATGTCGGTGAGCAGAAACACCTCCAGACGTGATTTACCGTAATGTTAAGAATTAATACAGCAATAGCAACACTTAGTGATACAAGTAGTATAATATCTCTACTTTAGATTTATGCTATTACTAAACCTCAAATTGCCATTAAGATTCCTCCAACCCTTCTCCCATAACTCAATAGCTGCTAGGTTGAGCAAACTGGCAGGTCAAAGACTGATGTGATTGTTGATGCGATCGCTAATTACCTTGACTGTGCTGAAAACATTCCCATCATTCAGACAATGGCTGAATTTGAGAGGAGGTTGGTGGAACGGGAGGCTGAAATTAGAGGGAAATCAGACGTCAAGTCAGCTTATGCCAGAAGAAACTCCTAAGACTAACTCTGCTATATCAAAGTTAGAGTCTGCTATTCAACGTTATACTCATGCACTTACTACACTTGAAGACGCTAGCTCGTCAGGGAGCATCCCATTTTGGCAAATATATCTTTTTAAGTGGGCGGTAGAATCACGATCATACAGCTTAATGCGGTATGTTTCTTCCAAAGTGGGATCCTTCCGCTCGCCATCAAAAGAAATAGTTCTAGAAGTTTTGACTGCTCGTGATACGGTTCAAGCAGAATTAAGCAATCAATCACAGATTCCTACAGGAAGCTTGATTAAGGTTAACGATCTAGATAACCGATTAAAGCAAGAGACTAATAAGATTACCACAGTAGTAGATCTAACTGAATGGCATTCTATTTTCAACCCTAACGTAGAGGCTTGGTGGTGGTTTCTTGAACCTCCAAAGCATCGATGGGATTATCTGGATTGGCTATGGAAAATACTGACAATTGTATTTCTCATATTGTCTTTTAGTTTAACGGTAGATATTTCGGAACACTTTCTGAGTGGTGGAGCACCAGATACCTTAGAGGTTTTTGTTACTGCTAGTGAGGGCGTCCTAACACTACTGGTTGGTAGAACCGCTTTCACAAAAACTGGACAGGAGTTAATCAAAAATGCTCTTACCCGTTTGAATATTCCTAACTATTTTTGGCAAGAAGTAATTTGTGGTATTGCCTTCAGTCTTTTCCTCATTTGTGTTATAGTTTATTTTTTGTTACCTAAGATTGCCGATTTTTACAACCATCTTGGTGATCAAGACATTCAACATAATCATCCGAAATTTGCTGCCGCCATATCAGACTACAAACGAGCAGTCGCCCTGAATCCTGACTACGCTGAATCTCATTATCACTTAGGAACAATTTATGAGGAACTACAAGAAAATCAAAAGGCTTTATCTCAATACAAAATTGCTGTGAAAGATAACTTCATTCCTGCTTATAATAAGTTAGGAAGAATGTATATTATCGATCAAAAATATGCTCAGGCTAGTTTTTGGTTACGAAGAGGTCTAGACCTAATTAATGAGGAGACTGAAAATGATAAAGACAATGATAAAGAAGTGAAATACAATTTGCTGACAAACCTGGGGTGGGCTATGCTAGAACAAAAGTACTATGATGAGGCAAAATATAATCTCGAGAATGCTAAGAAGTTATATAATAACAAGGCACCAGCTTACTGTTTGCTAGCCCAGGTATTAGAAGCTGAAAAAAACGAAGCAGATGAAAAAAATACGGAAACAAAAAACACGGAAATAATTAATAATTGGGGATATTGCTATGAGTATGCCAATACTAATAATATAGATGAAAACAAATGGTTTTATCAAGCTAGACAGCACTTAAAAACTCCGTTAAATGGTTCTTCAGTACCTGCTATGCTAAATTTCCAGTTAAAAAACTCATAAAGCTTACTGTAAAAGGGAAATGAGGCTATTCAACTAACAAAATTTTCTGAATACTGCCTCTTTCCACTGCTCCGTTCGCGCAGCGTGGCCAACGGCCTCACGCGCCCCGCGTGGCCTACGGCCTCAGTCCCTGCTCCCTGCTCCCTTGGCCACAGTAAATCTATCATTTAGATGTAGGGTGGTCAGTGTATCACACAGAGTCATTTGCTTGCCATCGGGTTGGTACACACTGCCCACCTTACGATTGACAGTAATCGGTAACTCACCACTGATAACTAGTTCATGTCGGTGGGCAGTGCATCACACCGATTCATTTGTTTGCGATCGCTTTTAGCGGCTCCTACGGAGCATCGCGTAGCGTGACCTACGGTCAATCGCCTGACTAAGCACTGCCCACCAACGGACTAGTTGATGTCGGTGAGCAGAAACACCTCCAGACGGGATTAACTGTGATGTTAAGAATTAATACAGCAATAGCAACACTTAGTGATACAAGTAGTATAATATCTCTACTTTAGATTTATGCTATTACTAAACCTCAAATTGCCATTAAGATTCCTCCAACCCTTCTCCCATAAC